>DATBQV010000305.1:0-4277 GCA_036560625.1 Gemmatimonadales bacterium | reverse complement strand
GCGGCGCCGACCGGGTGCGCCTGCTCGGCGAGTTTGTGGGTCGCACCGGGGCCGGGGCCGAGGTGAGCGACCCCTTCGGCGGCGAGCTGGACGATTACCGCGCGACCCTCGTCGAGCTGCGCGAGTTGATGGACGCCGTTGTCACGCGCGTCGCCGCGGAGCGCCTGGGTGATCAGCGGTAGAACCCGCGTCTTCGCCCTCCTCGGCGATCCCGTCTCCCATTCGCTTTCACCCGCGATGCACAACGCGGCGTTTCACGCCCTCGGCCTCGAGGCGGTGTACGTGCCGCTCCGGTGTCGCACCGAGGCGGTCGACCCGCTCATCCGCGCGCTGACCAACGCGGGCGGCGGCGGCAACGTCACGGTCCCGCACAAGGAAGTCGCCGCGGATTCGGTGCATCGGCTCCGCGAGCGGGCCCGCATTTTCGGCGCGTGCAACACGTTCTGGGGCGTGGCCGACGAGAGCGTGGGCGACAACACCGACGCCGAGGGTCTGCTGGAGGCGCTGAAGCAGCTCGATCCACCCGACGCCGGATGGCTCGTCGCGGGGACGGGCGGGTCCGCGCGCGCGGTGGTCGGCGCGGCGCGGGAGCACGGCGCCGGGATCGCGATCCTCTCGCGCGATCCGGAGCGCCAGGCGCGGTTCGAAGACTGGGCCCGCTCGCTCGGCGTCTCGATCGTTCCCCACGAGGAGTGCGGCGTGCTCATCAACGCCACGCCGCTCGGTCTGGGGCCGCGGGATCTGCTCCCCATCCCGCTCCATCTGGCGCCCGGCGCGCAGGTCGGCCTCGATCTGGTCTACGCCGCCGACGAGACACCCTGGGTCCGGGCGCTCAGGGCGCGGGGCCTCCGCGCGGCCGACGGCCGTGCGATGCTGGTGGCCCAGGGGGCCGCCGCCTTCGAGCGGTGGTTTCCGGGCGTGCCCGCGCCGCGCCAGATCATGCGGGCCGCGGTCGATGCCGCCCTCCGCTGAGCCACGACTCCGCTCCATCCGCACGCCGCCGCCCGGTACGGGCGGGCGGCTCAGCGCGCTGGTTCGCGGCATCGAGCGCTGGCTCCTCCCGGCGGAGTGCCTCCTCTGTCACGGTCCGGCTGAAGATGACGCGCTGGTATGCGGCCTGTGCCGAAGCCGCTGGCGGCCGCTGCCGGATCCGGTATGCCTGCGTTGCGGTGAGGCGCTCGAGCCCGATGAGGCCTGCCGCCTCTGCGCCGGCTGGCTGCCGGGGCTGGCCCGGGTACGGAGTGCAGTGCGGTTGGATGGTGGCGCCCGGGACGCGGTCCACAAGCTCAAGTACGAGGGCTGGTGGCGCATCACCGACGCGATGGCGACGCGGATGACTCGGCTCGAGCCGTTGACCTCCGGCGTCGTGCTGGTCCCGGTTCCGCTGGCCCGTCGTCGGGAGCGACTCCGCGGGTACAACCAGAGCGAGCGTCTGGCGAGGGCGCTGGGTACCCGCCTCGGGCTCAGGGTGCGGACCGACGTGCTCGCGCGCACGCGCAGTACCCGAACGCAGACCGCGCTCACGCCGGACGAGCGCCAGGCCAACGTGGCGGGCGCCTTTGCCGCGCGGCGCGCGCGGGGCCTTCGGGCGGTGCTGGTCGATGACGTCTTCACCACCGGGGCGACGTTGCTGGCGGCTGCGCAGGGGCTGGTGGTGGCGGGGGCCGAGCGGGTGGAGGCGGTGACGTTTGGGAGGGCGGTTAGCCATTAGCCGTTAGCCGTTAGCTGGCTGCCGCACCGTGCCTACCTGTCTCCCACTCCCACCCTGACTTCCCCAACGCCCCGGCCGCGAGCGGGCCGCTTCCGCCCCCGATTATTGTTGATACCGGTTCCGCCGGGTTGCCAATCCGGATCGAACCGCCGCCGGCCGCCAGCTAACGGCTAACGGCTAACGGCTAACGGCTAAGAGCTAACAGCTAACAGCTAACAGCTAAAGGCAAACGGCTACTCATCATGCCCACCCGCATCGGTATCAACGGCTTCGGTCGCATCGGGCGCAACGTCGTCCGGGCGGCGGCGCGCATGGGGGTCAAGGACCTCGAGTTCGTGGCGGTGAACGACATCACCGACATCCAGACCCTCGCGCACCTCTTAAAGTACGACTCGGTGCACGGGCGCTACCCGGGCACAGTCGAGGCCGCGGCGGACGGCATCTTGGTGGACGGCAAGCTGATCAAGGTGCTGTCCGAGCGCGACCCGGCCAAGCTCCCGTGGAAGGCGCTGGGTGTGGACCTCGTGCTGGAATCGACCGGTCGCTTCACCGATCGGGAGCAGGCCGCCGCCCATCTCACGGCCGGCGCGAAGAAGGTCATCATCTCGGCGCCAGCCAAGAAGGAAGACATCACGATCGTGGTCGGCGTCAATCACGAGAAATACGACCCGGCCAAGCACCACGTGATCTCCAACGCGAGCTGCACGACCAACTGCCTCGTGCCGGTGGTCAAGGTGATCCTCGACCGGTTCGGATTCGTGAGCGGGTTCATGACCACCGTGCACTCGTACACCAACGACCAGCAGATTCTCGACCTGCCGCACAAGGATCTGCGCCGGGCACGCGCCGCCGCGCTCTCGATCATCCCCACGACCACCGGCGCGGCGAAAGCCACCTCGCTCGTGCTCCCCGAGGTGAAGGGCAAGATCGACGGGGTGTCGCTCCGCGTGCCCACGCCCGACGTGTCGGTCGTCGCACTCACCTGCGTCGTGGAGAAGGCGACGACCAACGACGAGGTCAACGGCGCCTTCCGGAAGGCCGCCGCCGAGGGCCCGCTCAAGGGCATCATCGCCGTGAGCGACGAGCCGCTGGTGTCGGTGGACTACGTGGGCAACCTGGCATCGAGCACGGTGGACTCGCTCTCCACCAACGTGGTGAACGGCACACTCGTGAACGTGACCAGCTGGTACGACAACGAGATGGGCTACTCGGCGCGCTGCGCCGATCTGCTGCGGTACATCGGCGCCCGGTCGTGAAGCGCACTCTCGAGTCGCTGACCCCCGCGGCGCTCGAGGGACGGAGGGCGCTGGTCCGGGTCGACTTCAACTGCCCGATCAAGAACGGCGCGGTTACCGACGACACCCGGATCCGCGCGTCGCTTCCCACCATCAAGTACCTCCGGCAGAAGGGCGCGCGGGTCGTCCTGCTCTCGCACCTGGGGCGCCCGAAGGGCGGCCCCGACCCCGCGCTCTCGCTCGAGCCCTGCGTCCGCACGCTGGAGCACCTGCTCGGCGCGCCGGTCACGTTCATCAAGGACCCGCTCACGGCGGAGGCCGTCGCCACGACCAAGCGGCTCCCGCGCGGCGGCGTTGCGGTGGTCGAGAACACGCGGTTCCATCCGGGCGAAGAGACGAACGATCTCGCACTCGCCAAGGAGTTCGCCGCACTGGGCGATCTCTACGTCAACGATGCCTTCGGCTCGGCGCACCGCGCGCACGCGAGCACCGAGGCCGTCGCCCGCATCCTCAAACCGGCGGTCTCCGGATTCCTGATGGAGCGGGAGCTCAAGTACCTGGGCGAGGCGCTGGATCACCCCAAGCGGCCGTTCGTCGCCGTGCTGGGCGGCGCCAAGATCAGCGGCAAGATCGATCTCATCGAAGCGCTGCTGCCCAAGGTGGACGAGATCGTGATCGGCGGCGCGATGGCCTGCACCTTCTTCAAGGCCATGGGCCTGGAGACCGGGAATTCGCTGGTCGAAGCCGATCGAGTGGCATTGGCCAAAGAGCTGATCACGAAAGCCGGCCGCAAGCTGGTCCTGCCGAGCGGCGCCGTCGTCGCCCAGAGGCTGGAGCCGGGTGTGACGGTCCGGACCGTCCACCGCGACCGGATCCCCTCGGGCTGGGCGATGTTCGACATCGACCCGCTGACCGAACAGGACTTCGCGGCCATCATCGAGCCCGCGGGCACGGTCATCTGGAACGGACCGATGGGCGTGTTCGAGACTCCGCCGTTCGACCACGGCACGCTGGCGGTCGCCCACGCGATGGCGCGCGCGACGGCGCGCGGCGCCGTCACCGTCGTGGGCGGCGGCGACTCGGCGGCGGCGGTGGCGGTGGCGGGACTGAGCGACCAGATGACCCACGTCTCCACCGGCGGCGGCGCGAGTCTGGAGTTTCTCGAGGGAAAGACGCTGCCCGGGGTGGCGGCCTTGGACGACATACCAAGTGAACAGTGAACGGAAGGTAGTGAACGGTAAACGGTAAACAGTGAACGGGGGGCGTCCGAGCTGGCATTGCCTTCGGGTGTCCTGATCAGGCATCGATCCCCCCTGTTCACCGTTCACCGC
>DATBQV010000304.1:0-1888 GCA_036560625.1 Gemmatimonadales bacterium | reverse complement strand
CGGCCGCGGCTGTGCGCGCGGCCGACGCGGCGTTGGGTGAGGCGCTCGCGGGCGGCCGGGCATACCTCACCGACGGACGGGGCGTCCGGGTCTCGCCCGACGCGGTGCTCGAGGCGGGCGCCATCCTTCGCGTCGTGCGCTCGACCAAGGCCGGCGACGATGCTCACGCGTGAGCTGATCGCGCGACTGCCCAAGCCGGAGCTGCACGTACATCTCGACGGGTCGCTCCGACCCGAGACCATGCTGGAGCTTGCCGGGGCCGCGGGCGTGGCGCTCCCGGCGACGGATGTCCCCGGGCTCACGTGCGCCATGCTCGTGCAGGACGCGCGCAACCTGGACGACTATCTTCGCGGGTTCGCCATCACGGTCGCGCTGCTCCAGACCGAGGCGGCCATCGAGCGAGTCGCGTACGAAATGGTGGCGGATGCGTCACGCGAGAACGTCCGGTACATGGAGGTTCGCTACTGCCCGGCCCTGAGCCGGTCGCGCGGCCTCGATCTGGATGCCGTGGCCGCGGCCGAGCTGCGCGGCCTCGCGCGGGGCGAGGCTGAGTTCGGGGTCGTCGCCCGCGCGATTCATTGCTCGTTGCGACACCTGGCACCGGCGGTCTCGGAGGAGATCGCGCGCCACGCGGTCGCCTGGCGGGGACGGGGCGTCGTCGGGTTCGATCTCGCCGGGTCCGAGGCGAGCCACCCGGCCGCTCCGCACTGCCGCGCGTTCGAGATCGCGGCTGAAGGGGGGCTGGGCATCACCGTCCACGCGGGAGAGGCGGCCGGTGCCGCGTCCGTTGCCGAGGCCGTGTTCGCGTGTCACGCGGACCGCCTGGGCCATGGGACGTGCCTCTACGAAGATCCAGGTTTGCAGGACTACGTGCGGGACCGGCGGATACTGGTGGAGACGAATCTGACAAGCAATCTCCAGACCCACGTCGTTTCCCGGCCGGAGGAGCATCCGCTGCGGCGGTACCTGGATGCGGGCCTCGCGGTGAGCCTGTCGTCGGACAACTGGCTGATGAGCGGCACGACCATCACCCGGGAGTATTGCCTTGCCCACGGCGCGCTCGACGTCACCCGCGGCGAGATTGATCGGATGATCCTCGACGGCATCGCGGCGGCGTTTCTCCCTTGGCCCGAGCGCCGCGCGCTGCTCGATCGCGTGCGCGCCGAGCTCGCGGCGATCGCTTGATGGGCCGCTTCAGCGGGCTGATCGGCATTGCGCTCATCGTGGCGCTGGGCGCGGCGCTCTCGCGCGACCGGCGCGCGATCCGCTGGAGCGTCGTCGCGTGGGGACTCGGCCTGCAGGTCGTGTTCGCGCTGTTCGTCCTCAGGGTGCCGGCGGGACAGGACCTCTTCCGGACGCTCGGACTCGGCTCCCCCGTTGCCTGGACGCTCGGCATTCCGTGGAAGGATTGCCCGGCCATCGGCAGCCTCCTGGGGACGCGCACGGTGCTCAACGAATTCATCGCCTGCTCCCAGCTCGGCCCGCTCAAGCCCACGCTCGGCTTCCGCGCGATGCTGGCCGGGACGCCGGCCAACTTCCTGTCCGCCGCGATCGCGGGCATCCTCCTGTGAGCGAGGCCGATCGGATCGCGGCCGCCGCCCGCGCCATCCGCGCCCGCCTCGGCGCCCGAGCCCCCGACGTGGGCATCGTGCTCGGGTCCGGCCTGGGGGGCCTCGCCGACCGGGTCGGCGACGCCATCCGGATCGGTTATCGCGATATCCCCGGCTTCCCAGCCCCGACCGTGCCGGGCCACGGCGGCGAGCTGGTCGGCGGGTTGCTCGGTGGACGAACGGTGCTGGTGCAGAGCGGCCGCTTCCATGTGTACGAGGGGCACGACGCGGCCACCTGCGTTCTGCCGATCCGGGTGTTCGCGGAGCTGGGCGTCACC
>DATBQV010000303.1:0-7499 GCA_036560625.1 Gemmatimonadales bacterium | reverse complement strand
GGAGGTAGGCGGGGACGCGGTGACGAGCGCGCAGCAGGTGGCGCTCACGGTCACGTTCCTTCCGCACCAGGCCTGGGTGTCCGCCGACGCCATCGTCCGCACACTCTGGCGCCTCGCCGTGACTCGCCGCACCCTGCTTGAGTGGCAGACGGCATCGCGAACGGAACGCGTCGTCTCGAGCGGGCCCGGCACGGCGTGGCTGGCGATGTGGCCCGCGGTGGCGCTGGTGGTCGCGGTGCTTGTCGCCGTGGCGGTCGTCGCGATCCGTCGGTCGAGCGGAGAGGCAGCGTTCCCTTGGCTGCTCGTCGTCACCGTGCTGCCCCTGGTCGCCCTCTGGTCGGCGTCACCCACCATCGCCCACGCGCTCAGTGCTCCCCCGGTGCGCCACGAGCGGCGCCTTCCCGCGTCCGGCCGGGCCGC
The DNA here is from genome assembly GCA_036560625.1 of Gemmatimonadales bacterium. Taxonomy (GTDB): domain Bacteria; phylum Gemmatimonadota; class Gemmatimonadetes; order Gemmatimonadales; family GWC2-71-9; genus DASQPE01. The sequence goes on along the minus strand of DATBQV010000303.1, from coordinate 7,079 downwards.
GGCGATGCGGTACGCGCTGCTTCACTGGCGCTTCTTTGACTGGTTCGTGACGGCGGAGACGAATTGGCTGGCGCCGGACAACTATCAGGAAGATCCGGCTCCCACCGTCGCGCTGCGGACGTCGCCCACCAACATCGGTCTCCAGCTCCTCGCCACCGTCAGCGCGTACGACCTCGGCTTCCTCACGGCGGAGGACATGACCGGGCGGCTGGAGCGGGTCATGCAGTCGCTCGGGCGCATGGACCGGTTCCACGGGCACTTCTACAACTGGTACGACCTCGAGCAGCTCCGGGTCCTCGAGCCCGGCTACATCTCGACGGTCGATAGCGGCAACCTGGCCGGGCACCTCATCGCTCTCCGGCACGCCTGCTTCGGTGTCGCCGACGACCCCGTGTTCGACGGGCGCATCTGGCGGGCGCTCGAGACCGCGCTCACGCTCGCTGACGAGCGGCTCCAGGAGCTCGCGTCCGGAAACGCCGGTGGCGCTCCGGCCCGGCGCCGATCCGTGACCGCCGCCGAGGACAGACTCGGAACCGCGCGCGACGCGCTCGCCGCGGCGATCGAGGCCGCGACGCCGAGCGCGCTGGCGGACCGCGTTGCCCCGGCTCTGCAGCAGGCCCGCGCCGCCGTCGAGGCCGCAGCCCCCACCCCCGGCGCCACGGAAGCAGCGACCGAGTGGATCGACTGGAGCCTCCGCCTGATCGCCCAGACCGCGCCCGGGCTCGCTGACCTCGACCTGCCCCCCCTCGTGGGGCGCGACGGTCGGAGCCTCACCCGATCGGAGACGTGGCGCAGCCTCGCCGCGCGCTCCCCAGCCGCGGCGGACCTGATGACTCGGCTCCGGACGTTGGCGGATCGGGCCTACGAATACGCCCTCGGGATGGACTTCCGCTTCCTCTACGACGAGTCGAGGGCCCTGTTCTCGATCGGCTACCAGCCGAGCTCCCGCTCGCGCGACGGATCGTACTACGACCTGCTCGCGTCCGAGGCCCGCCTCGCCAGCTTCGTCGCGGTCGCGAAGAATGACGCGCCCGTCGATCACTGGTTCCGGTTGGGCCGCGGGCTGACCCATGCCGCCGGCGGCACGGCGCTCGTCTCCTGGAGCGGCAGCATGTTCGAGTACCTGATGCCGGTGCTCGTCATGCGGTCGTTCCCCTTCACTGTCCTCGACCGCACGCACGATGCGGCCGTGCAGCGGCAGATCGCGTACGGGGCGGAGCGGGGCGTCCCGTGGGGGGCGAGCGAAAGCGCCTACAACCTGCGGGACGCGTCCCTCACTTACCAGTACCGCGCGTTCGGCGTGCCCGACCTGGCGCTCAAGCGCGGGCTCGGCCGTGATCTCGTCATTGCTCCCTACGCGTCGGCACTCGCCGCGATGATCGATCCCGAACGGGCACTCGCCAATCTCGCCACTCTGGAGCGGAAGGGGGCTCTCGGCCCCTACGGCTTCCGCGACGCCATCGACTACACCCGGCCCGCCCCGGGCGAGCGCTACGCCCTCGTCCGGACCTACATGGCGCACCACGTGGGCATGGGACTGGTGGCGCTCACCAACGCCCTGACCGCGCACGTGTGGTCGCGCCGCTTTCACACCGACCCGATGGTCCGCTCGGCAGAGCTCCTGCTGCATGAGCGGATTCCCCGGCGCCTCGTGTTTCAGGAGGCGCAGGCAGCCCGCGCGGACGAAGCCCTGCCGGACCCCGAGCTGGAGCGTCCGGTGGTCCGGGAGATCGACGTCCCCGATACACCGCAGCCGCAGGTCGCCCTCCTCGGCCACTTGCCCTACACGGTCATGGTGAGCCATTGCGGCGCCGGCTACAGTCGCTACGACGACGTCGCGGTTACCCGCTGGCGCGCCGATGGCACGTTGGACGCGACCGGTCAGTTCTGCTACGTGCAGGACCTCACGACCCGGCGGGTATGGTCGGCGGCGCACCAGCCCGTGTGCGCGCCGGCCGATTGGTCTCGCGCGTACCTCGCCACCGATCGGGTGACGTTTCACCGGGCCGACGGCGACATCGAGACCCGCACCGAGATCTCCGTCGTGCCCGCGGACGCGGCCGAAGTGCGGCGGGTCACCGTCACCAACAACGGTGACGTCCCCCACGATATCCAGCTGACCAGCTACGGCGAGATCGTGCTCGCCCGCCCTGACGCGGACCGGGTCCATCCGGCGTTCGGGAATCTGTTCATCGAGACCGAGTGGCACGCCTGGTGTACGGCGATCACGGCGACCCGCCGCCCGCGCTCGGCCGGCGAGCCGCCGCTCTGGTGCGTTCATGTCGTGGACGCGGGCGACGAGCGGGTCGGCCCGGTGACGCACGAGACCGATCGGGCCAGGTTCGTCGGACGGGGACGCACGACGAGGGATCCCGTGGCGCTCGACGCCCACGGCGTCCTGTCGGGGACCACGGGTGCGGTGCTCGACCCGATCTTCGCCCTTCGGACCCGCCTCCAGCTCGCTCCCGGCCAGTCGGCCTCCGTGGCCTTCACCACCTTCGTGTCCACGACCCGGGAGCGGGCGTTCGAGCTGGCCGACCGTTATCACGATCCGTATTCGGCACACCGGGCACTCGATCTGGCATGGACCTCCACGCAGGTCGAGCTGCGCGAGCTCAAGATCACGCCGGCGGAGGCCGCCGTGTTCCAGGAGCTCGCCGGCTATCTCTTCTACTCCAATCCTTCTCTCCGCGCCCCGCAGGTCGAGCTGGTCCGGAACCGCGGCTCGCAGCCGGTCCTGTGGGCCGCCGGTGTCTCGGGCGACTGGCCGATCCTGCTCGCGACCATCGACTCGGCCGACGGCCTCCCGACGCTGCGCCGGCTGTTCGCCGCGCATCGCTACTGGCGACGGCGGGGCATGATGGTGGACCTCGTGGTCCTGAACACGCATCCGCCCAGCTATCTGCAGGAGCTGCAGGAAAAGATCACGGAGGCGATGTTCACGTCCTCCGACTCGGGCATCATCGACCGACCAGGCGGCGTGTTCGCCCGGCGCCGTGACATCCTCGCCCCGGAGGTCGTGCGGATGCTCCGCGCCACCGCGCGGGTACACCTGTTCTGCGACGGCCGGTCACCGGGCCGCATCATCGAGGCCGCGACCGCTCAGGAGGTACTCCCGCCGGACGCCCTGTCGGCGCTCACCTTTCCGGTCCGGATGGCGGAGCGCGCCGCCGCCCCCGCATTACGCGCGCTCTTGCGAGTCGTCGGGCGCACCCTGCCCCGCATCTCCTTCGAGCCCGCGCACGCGCCGGCATCGGCCATCCGTCCGGCCAACGCCGCAGCCACGGTCCCACCGAACACGCTCGCCGACAAGGCGGCGTTCGAGAACGGCTTCGGTGGGCTGACCCCGGGCGGAGACTACGAGATCCGGGTCAGCGGCGACCGTGTGCCGCCGGCGCCCTGGGCCAACGTCATCGCCAATCCGCACGGGGGCTTCGTCGTCAGCGAGCGCGGAGGCGGGTTCACCTGGGCCGAAAGCAGCCACTCCTTCCGGCTCACGCCCTGGCACAACGACCCGGTGAGCGACCCCGTGAGCGAGGCCCTGTACCTGCGTGACGAGGATTCGGGAGAGGTCTGGAGCGCCACGCCGGCCCCGATCCGGCACACCGGCCCCTACACGGTACGGCACGGCGCAGGCATGTCGTCCTTCGAGCACCAGCACGCGGGCATCGCCACGAACCTGGTGCTTGGCCTGGCCGAGCAAGAGGCGGTCAAGCTCTCGGTCCTCCGCGTCACCAATCTCGGCGGGCGGCCGCGCCGCATCACCGTGACCGCCTTCGTCGAGTGGACGCTCGGCGTGTTGCGCGAGCACACCCAGCATCAGGTGCAAACGTCCTTCGACCCCGCCCGCCGCGCGATCTTCGCGCAGAACTTCTTCGACCCCGAGTTCGGCGGCTATGTGGCGTTCTGCGCCATGAGCGAGCCGCTCAAGGGCCACACCGCCGACCGGCGTGAGTTTCTCGGCAGGAACGGCACGGCGGCGGCGCCTGCCGGGCTGCATGCCCCGCTGTCCGGCACCACGGGCGTGGGCTTGGACCCCTGCGCGACGCTGCGCTGCCTGTTTACGCTCGAGCCCGGGGAAACGCGGGAACTGGTCGTCGTGCTCGGCGCCGCCGAGGGGGACGAGGCGGCCAACCGGGCAGTCGTCGAATACGCCGACGTGAGTCGCGCGAAAGCGGCTGTCGCCCGCACGGTCGGGGCCTGGACGGAGCGCCTGTCGGTGATCCGCGTGCATACGCCCGACCCCTCGTTCGACGTGATGCTCAATCGGTGGACGCTGTACCAGGCGCTCGCCTGCCGCATGTGGGCCCGGTCGGCAGTCTACCAGAGCAGCGGCGCGTACGGGTTCCGCGACCAGCTCCAGGACGCCATGGCCCTGGTCTACGCCGAGCCGGGGCTCGCGCGCGCGCACATCCTGCGCGCCGCGGCGCGCCAATTCGTCGAGGGCGACGTACAGCACTGGTGGCATCCCCGAAGCGGGCGCGGCGTGCGGACCAGGTTCTCCGACGACCTCGCGTGGTTGCCGTACGTCGTCGACCACTATGTACGGGTGACCGGTGACGCCTCCGTGCTCGACGAATCGGTGCCGTTCCTGGCCATGCGGCAGCTTCAGCCGCACGAGCACGAGCTTTACGACATCCCGGAGGTGTCCGGCGAGTTGGGCTCCGTGTACGAGCACTGTATCCGGGCGCTGCGCCGCGCGTGCACCAGCGGCCCGCACGGTCTCCCGCTGATTGGTGAGGGCGACTGGAACGACGGGATGAACCGGGTCGGCGTGGAGGGACGCGGGGAGAGCGTGTGGCTGGCCTGGTTCCTGGTGACGACGTTGCGCGCCTTCGGCGAGCACGCCCAGACTCGCGGTGGCGTCGTCGAGGCCACCGAGTTCCGGGTGCGGGCGGACACGTACATCGCCGCGGTGGAGGAGCACGGCTGGGACGGCGACTGGTACCGGCGGGCTTACTTCGACGATGGGACGCCGCTGGGCTCGGCGGCGAGCGACGAGTGCCGGATCGACTCCATTGCGCAGAGCTGGAGCGTCATCTCCGGCGCCGGCAACCCGGAGCGGCAAGCGGCGGCGATGCGGTCGTTCGAGCGGCTACTGGTGCGGGAGGACGCCCGGCTCCTGCCGTTGCTCTCGCCCCCGTTCGACAAGACGCCGCACGATCCGGGGTACATCAAGGGCTACGTGCCGGGCGTGCGGGAGAATGGGGCGCAATACACCCACGCGGCACTCTGGGCGGTTCTCGCCACGGCGATGCGCGGCGACGGCGAGCGCGCATTTCAGCTCTTCCAGATGCTCAACCCCCTCACCCATGCGCGAACGCCGGAGGAGGTCGCGACCTACAAGGTCGAGCCGTATGTGGTCGCGGCCGACGTGTACGCGGCGCCCGGCCAGCTCGGACGCGGCGGCTGGACCTGGTACACAGGATCGGCGAGCTGGATGTATCGGGTGGGATTGGAGGCGATTCTGGGCTTCAGGAAGCGCGGCAACACGCTGTCGTTCGATCCGCGCGTGCCGCCCGGCTGGCCCGGGTTCACCGTGGAGTACCGGTACGGGCACAGCCTCTACACGATCGTCGTGCAGCGGCCCCACGCCGTGAGGGACGGGCTGCACGAGGTCGAGCTGGACGGCAGGCTCCTGGCGCAACCGGTGATTCCGCTGACCGACGACGGCGCGCGTCACACCGTGCTTGTGCGACCGGCGCCGGCCAGGGCCGGGTGATCCGAGCCGTCAGCTCAGCGCGCCCGACCCGGTGAACTCGATGACGGTCGTGTCGGGGCTCCGGCTGTCGAGGAGCGTCCGGCTCACGTTGGCCGTCCCCTTCTGGCCCGTGCTCAGCGTCAGCGAGAATCGCTCGTTCGGCTGAAAGCCGTCGGTGCTGCGCGAGACGAACTCACCGGACCACCGCTGCCGCCCGGAACTTGCCTCGGTGACGTTCACGCTCACTTCTACCTGATCCAGCAACCTGCCATTGGCGCGCTCGATGCGCGCGACATACGAAGACATAGCCCGGCCTCCCTCTGTGATTGGAGTACGGCTACCACGTGTCCGCGGCGAACCGCCGCTTGTGCTTGCGCCGTCGAGCCGCCGCCGACTTGAGCTGCCGGGCCGCACTGGGCTTGATGTAGTGCCGCCGGCGCCGAAGCTCCTTGAACAACCCGGTCTTCTGAAGCTTCCGCCGAAACAGCTTGAGGGCGCGTTCCACACTGTCGCCTTCGGCTAACCTGACTTCGGTCATCCCGCCATCCTTGCTCGAGCGCTCGTCGCGCCCGGAAAGAGCAGCGGCCGGTCCGCCCCAAGGCGAACCGGCCGCCGCCGTCACCCTACGCTGCTGCGAATCTCGGCTTACTAGCCGAGCTTCACGACGTTCTCGGCCGCCGGGCCCTTTTGGCCCTGCACGACGTCGAACTCCACGCGCTGGCCTTCGGCGAGACTCTTGAAGCCTTCAGCCTGGATCGCCGAATGATGGACGAAGCAGTCCTTCTGACCGTCCTCGGGCGTGATGAAGCCGAAGCCCTTGGCGTCGTTGAACCACTTGACCGTGCCGGTGGTGCGCATCGTTCCAACTCCTTGCATGTGTAATCGGAGTCCGGACACGCCGCACTGACCGACTACGGTTTTGCGTGAACCAAGCCCTCACGCTGGGCCCCAATGCCGGGACGCCTTGCTGCGCCCGCCGAGCATCGGCCAACAAAAAGGGGCCGGCGCCAACGCCAGCCCCCCTCGATTACGTCGGATAGTGGGTGCATCGATGCACCCGAGCACTGCCAAACCTAGCCCCGAGGCACCCGGATAGCAAGCGACCCCGGCTACTTGGCCTGGGAGGCGCGAAAATGGAGTGGGTCCCGGAGGTTCTGCAGCTCCCGATAGTAGTAGAGCGGAGTCGGTCGCCTCCCCTTGAGCCTGAGCCGCTTCAGGAACGCGATTTCCCCCGCGGTTGCCGTAGCGCCCAGGGCGGGATCCTGAAGGAATTCCGTGAGACCCGGTTCCGGCACGAACTGGTCGTCGGCTTCCCGCTCGACGAACTCGAATCGCTTCACGTGTCCGGCAAGCACTCTCGGATTCAGGACGAAGTCCA
>DATBQV010000302.1:0-4471 GCA_036560625.1 Gemmatimonadales bacterium | reverse complement strand
GTCCGGTCGCTCCCGCCAGACACCGAGAGGTTGTTGTCGGTGGTGTAGCCATTCTGGAAAATTTCGTTCGCGTGGTCATAGACCGGCGTGCCGGCCGCGAGCAGCGGCCCGTAGCTGGTCGAGGCCGCGCGGCAGCCGAGGGTCGAGCACGACCCGTCGAGGCCCTCGGACCCCTGACCATACTCGGTCTGGAGCGCCGGGAGCTGGGTGTGCTCATCCAGCGAGAAGGAGCTGCGGAGCGAGTACTTGGTCTGCCCCGGCCGCCCCTTCTTGGTCGTGATCAGAATGACGCCTTGTCCGGCCCGCGACCCGTAGATCGCGCCCGAGCTGGCGCCCTTCAGGATCTCGATGTTCTCGATGTCGTCCGGGTTCAGGTCCAACAAACGATTCGGCGGCATGATATTGCCGCCGTTGAGTCCCTGTTGAGCCGGATTGTTATAGGTCGTCGAATTGTCCACCGGGACGCCGTCGACTATGAAGAGCGGCTGCCCGTCCGACGACTCGATGCTGGTGATGCCGCGGATCTGGATGTAAGAGGAGGAGCCCGGGTCGCCCGACGACGAGGTGATCGTGACGTTCGGCGCCTTCGCCGCCAGCGCGTTCACCAGGTTCTGCTCGTTCGACCGCTGGACCTGCTCTGCATCAACATAGTTCCGGACCGTACCGAGAGCGTCTGTCGTCGCCTCGGTGCCGGCGCCCGTCACCACCACCTCACCCAGCTGCAGCGGGTTGTCGGCCAGCGCGAAGTCGGCCGTGGCGGACCCAGCCTCGAGCGAGACCTGGGTGCTGCCAAGCTTATAGCCGATCAGTCGGGCCGTGACCGTGACCGCCCCGGTCGGAATGCGCGCCGCCGGCACGAGGACGGTATACGACCCGTCTCCGCGCGACGTCGCGCCGATCCCCAACTGCTGGACCGTCACCTGGGCGCCCGCGAGCGGCGCGCCCGCGGCGTTCGTGACGTGTCCGGTGATGACGGCGGGTTGCTGTGCGGCGAGGCCGACCGGAAGGACTGCGAGTAAGACCGCAGCCATTCTAAGTCGGAACCGCGCCCACCGTCGCCCCGCCCCAGCGATTGTTGCGAACCCTACGATGCCCATAGGCACCTCCGCATGGAGAAGAAGAACGAACGTGGTGCTACTACTGAGGTATGAAACGCACTGCTTCCGGGGATTGAGGGCTCCCGGTACCCGCGAGCGACCGCCTGACCGGTCAGGCCAGGAAGCGGTAGCCCGCTGCCAACGCTGTGAGGATGTGACGCGGTTGTTTCGGATCGTTCTCGAGCTTCCGCCGAAGGCGCGCGATGTGGGAATCGATCACCCGCGACTGCACCTCGGTTCCGTCGGGCCAGACGTCTCGGCGCAGATCCTCTCGCGAAACGACCGCGCCCCGCCGGCGCACCAGCGCCACCAGCAGGCGGAATTCGGTCGGCGTGACCCGCACCGCCCGACCGGACCGCCACACCGTCTGCGTGGGCAGATCGATGACGATCCCGGTCCGCCCGTTCGCCGACTCCTCCGGCTCACCGTCGTCGGCGCCGTCCGGCTCGGCCTGCGCGAGCAGCTCCTGGACGCGCGCGAGCACGTCGCGCACCAGTGCGGCGTCCATGTCGAGCACCGCGCCGCGTCCGGCCAGATCCAGGCGCTGAGCCTCGGCGTCCGGCAACGCGAGGGTCGCCTCGTCCAGCGAGCCGTTCACGCTGGAGAGCTGCGCGTGCCCATTCCGCTTGGCCTTGCCGGCGCGGGCCGGCGGCGACGCGCCATCCGGCTCCAGTCGATGGAGTCGAATGGGCGAGCGCCGATCGTCATCGATGATGAGGATTCGCGTACGGACTCCTTGCTGCCCGCCGCGCCGTAGTGCTGGCGCGGCGGTTGATGCGTCTCGTCGATCGCTTGTTGTCTGGGCGGCGCGGCAGGTGACGGTTTCGACATATCTCTTGCCGGTCCGCGCCGCGAGAAACCATACGCCAACGGGGTTTGGAAGCGAACGATTCTGGAACAAGCGGTCGGGAGCCGGCACGAACGGCCATTTCCGCGGCGCAAACGGCAGATTTCCCGGAATTAACCCCGGGCGGGCGACCGTTTAGTCACAATCCGCAACAGGTTCGGAGGCCGAACGGGACGAGCGTTCCGCGTGACGGAGGGGCAACGACGGTTACGGGGTCGACTCAGGAGGGCCGGGAAACCGGCCCGGCGGGGGTGCCGTCGTGTAGAGAAGGTGGGCTCGGTCGTTCCCCGAATGATGACGTTCGTGCCGCGGAACCGGCGTCTCGTGCCGGGGCCGTTCGGCCGGGAGGACCCCATATCCCATCGTATCGTGTCTGTTCCGCCCCACCGACCTGCGGCTCGCCTGCGAGGTGCTCCCGTGATCCGACCGAACGAGGTGACCTGGGGGACCCTGCCGATCGTCGCGAGCGCCTGGGCGGCCGTCGCCGTGCTGGCGCTGGCCACGGCTCACCTCACCGGGGCGGACCCATTCCCCTTCGGCCTCTCCTGGGGCACGCTCGCGGCGATCGAGTTCGCGAGCCTCTCGATCTGGATCGGGGCAACCCCGGGGGCCCTCTGGGCGGCCCGGCAGCTCATGCCGGACTCCGGACGGCGCTGGCTCAGCCTGCTGGTCCAGGTCGCGGCCGGGCTGGTCTTCGTCCTGGCGGCCGCCGTGGTCGAGGGTTGGCTCGTCGCCCAGCTGGTGGCACCGGACCAGCTCCCGACGGTCCACGCGATTCTCCCCCGGTTCGACGCCCGGATGCTCGGCTATCTGGGTATCGCGACGCTGACGCAGGTGACGCGGTACGTCGCGCTGTATCGGGAGCGGGAGCTGCAGACGGCGGGCCTCGAGACCCGACTCGCCAAGACCAAGCTCCAGGTCCTCAAAATGCAGCTCCAGCCGCACTTCCTCTTCAACACGCTCAACACGACGGCCGAGCTGGTGCATGCCGACCCGAACGCGGCCGACCTCATGATCACGCGGCTGGGCGACTTTCTCCGGCTTTCCCTCGACCATGCGGGCCACCTGCTGGTCCCCTTCCGGCAGGAAATCGATTTCATCCGCGCGTACGTGGACATCGAGCAGGTCCGCTGGGGGAGCCAGCTCACGGTGGAATGGGATTGCGCCGCCGACACCCTCGATGCGGCCGTGCCCACGCTGGCCTGGCAGCCGGTGCTCGAGAACGCGATCCGCCACGGTCGCGACCCCAGGTCCGGCCGTGCGCGGATCCACCTCGGATCACGGCGCCAGGGCTCGCACGTGCTGCTGTTCATCCGGGACTGGGGCCCGGGTCTGCCCGCGGGGGGACTCCAGGAGCACCTGGGGCTCCGGAACACGCGTGAGCGGGTCGAGCGCCTCTACGGCAAGCACGCGCAGTTCGACCTCGCCAACGCTACGGGGGGCGGCGTGCTGGCGACGCTGCTGTTGCCCTACACACCGTGCTCGGCGGCACACACGCCGCTGCCACTCCGAACAATCGAGCTGGGAGAGTCCGCGTGACAGCCCTCAGGGTCGTGGTGGCCGATGACGAGCCGATGGGGAGGCAGCGGCTCACCCGGATGCTGCAGGATGAGCCGGCGGTGGAGGTCGTGGCGTCGTGCGGCAGCGGGGAAGAGGCGCTCGACGCCATCCGCGAGCACGGGCCGGATCTCGCCTTCCTTGATATACAGATGCCCGGGCTCGACGGGTTCGGCGTGGTGCGCTCGCTCGACGGCGAGCGGCTGCCGGCGTTCGTCTTCGTCACTGCGCACGACCACTATGCGGTCCGCGCGTTCGAAGTCCACGCCCTGGACTACCTGCTCAAGCCGTTCGATCAGGGCCGTCTGCAGACCGCGCTCGACCGCGCCCGAACCCAGTTGGGGACGGGTCAGGCCGGCGACTCAGCGCAGCGCATGCTGGCCCTGCTGAACGAGCTCAACCAGCGCCAGCGCGGCGAGCTGGGCCTGGAGCGACTGGTGGTGCGGAACCAGGAGCGGGCCTTCTTCCTGCGGACGGAATCCATCGATTGGGTCGAGGCGGCGGGCAAGTACGTTCATCTCCACGTGGGCAAGGCGACCCACCTGCTGCGCGGCAGCATGGCGAGCCTCGAGCAGCAGCTGGACCCGGCTCGCTTCGTCCGGATCAGCCGCTCCGCGATCATCAACATCGACCGCATTCAGGAGATTCAGCCCTGGTTCCAGGGCGACCATGTGGTGATCCTGTCCGACCGGACGCGCCTCACATCCACCCGGGGGTACCGGGAGAATCTGCACCGGCTGCTGGGCAAGTAGCCGCCTACTGGTGGCCCGTTGACCCCGGTGCGGTGATACCCGAGCCGCTCCCCGTTCCGCCGATCAGCGCAAAAGCCGCCGCCAGACCTCCGCCCGCAAGCCCGCCGAGCAACGCCGTCGCGCCGACGGAGAGTTTCCGTTCGCGCAGACTCGCGATGTCGGCTCGCGGAAGCGCTACGTGCTCACCCTTCCAGTCGCTGCCGATGTGGCGGGCGGTC
>DATBQV010000301.1:0-8018 GCA_036560625.1 Gemmatimonadales bacterium | reverse complement strand
GGCAGCGTGGCCTTGAAGCCCGCCGCGATGAGGGGCGTCACGATCATGAAGATGATCAGGAGCACCAGCATCACGTCGATCATCGGCGTGACGTTGATGTCCGACTTGACCGCGGTCGACCCTGCGCCCTGTCTACCCGTGGATATGGCCACTGCCGCTCACCGTTTTCTGGGCCTGGAATTCCTTGGTGAAGATCGACCGCCCGAACTCGCTCCCGACGCTCTTGATGAGGTAGTCGATGAGTTCCTTCGAGGTGTAGGTCATCTCGACCGTGAGGTTCTCGATCTTGGTCGTGAAGTAGTTGTAGGCCCACACCGCCGGGATCGCGACCATGAGGCCGAAGGCCGTCGTGATCAGCGCCTCGGCGATACCGGCCGAGATGCCGGCCAGGCCGCCGGACGCGCCCTGCTGTGCCATGCCCACGAACGCGTTCACGATACCCATCGTCGTGCCGAGGAGGCCCACGAACGGGGCGGTCGAGCCGACCGTGCCGAGCACGCCGAGGCCGCGCTTGAAGTCGGCCAGGGTGATCAGCATCTGGCGCTCCACCGCCCGCTCGGCCGAGTTGATGTCGGCGGCGGTGATCGTCGCGCGGTCACGGAGGAGCGGCTTCACTTCGGCCAGCGCCTCACCCAGCACGCGGGACACGTGGCTCTTCTTGTTCTTCTCGGCCAGCGTGATGGCCTGGTCCAGGTTCTCCTCCTGGATCGCGCGGGAGAACTGGGGCGCGAACTTCCGGGTCTCCGATTCGCTCCGCTTGATCTGGACCAGCTTGGTGATCACGATCGTGAGCGAATAGACCGACATGGCCGCCATGATGAACACGATGCCCTTGGCAAACATGCCCATCGTGCCCCACAGGTGCAGAAGATCAACACTCATTGCGCAACGCCTCCTCGGGAGTGAACCTGGCTACTGACCGATCTTGAACGAGATGCGCTGCTGCACGAGCTGGCGGACCAGCTTGCCGCGGAACTTGGCAGGCTTGAACACGCCCTTCATGATGGCCTCGCGCGCAGGCTCTTCGAATGCCTGATGACTGGACTTGAGCACCTTGAACGATGGCGGCTCGGCGTGCCCCGTCGTGTCCACGATGTATTGCACGTCCACGGATCCGGCGATGCCGGCGCTCTGCAGCACCGGAGGATACCGCGGTGTCGGGATCGAGATGGGCGATACGGGGTCGTCCAGCTCGGCCTCGGTGAACACCTCCGCCTTCACGTCCACGGGGCCGGTTCCGCCCACCACGCCCGTCCCCACGCCGCCCTCGATGCCCTTGCCCGTGAAGTCCTTCGGGTCGAAGGCCTTCTGCTTCAGGTCGATCGGCGGGATGTCCTTGGGGATGTCGGTCGGCGCCACCACCGTCTGGAACCCCTTCGGGGGCGGATTGGCGACCACGACCTGCTCGGGCGGCGGAGGCGGCGGCGGAGCCTCGGGGGGCTTGAGGAACACCATCGTGGTATCCACCGGCTTGTCCTTGATGCTCTCAGCAACGCCCTGGGTTGCCTTGACGGCACCGAAGATGATCCCCCCATGGACCACGAGGGACGCAACGGTCTGCCCAATGGTGCGCTGTTTTCTCGCTTTGGATTCCAGCAAGTTCTCGAACACGCGACAACCTCCCTCGCATGGTTCCGGAGGCGGAGAAGATACCGCTCGATCAATGGCGCGCCAGTTGATCGAAGATGACAATTCGATGACAGCGGGATTATGGCTTGGTGCGGGGTAGCCGTACGGTAAAGAGGGTGCCGCGGCCCGGGCGGCTCTGGACCGTGATGGTGCCACCGTGGGCCTCCGCGATCCACTTGGTGATGGCGAGGCCCAGGCCGGTGCCGGCCCGCTCGCCGGTGCGGGATCGGGCGAGATCGGCCCGCCAGAACCGATCGAAAATGTGGGGCAGGTCACCCGGCGCGATGCCGATCCCGGTATCGCTCACCGTGAGCGTGACGGCCTCTTCGTCGTCGGTCAAGCTCAACCCGACCGTGCCGTCCGCCGGCGTGTACTTGATCGCGTTGGTGACGAGATTGAGCAGCAGCTCGCGGATCCGGTGGCGGTCCACCGCCAGGCGCACCGGTCCGGGCGGTGTGTCGGTCGTCACCTGAACCCGGGCACCCTCGCCCAGCATGCCCGCGGTCTCCGACACATCGGCCACCAGCTCCCGCAGATCCGCCTCTTCCACGGCCAGGGGCGCCCGCCCTTCGTCCGCCCGCGCCAGGGTGAGCAGGTTGTCCACCATCTCCGTCATCTGGTTGATCTGATCCAGGGTCTCGTCCAGCGCCTGGAGCACCTCCTGCGGCGTCTTCGGGTGTGTGAGGCCGCGCTCGACGCCGGCCCTGAGCACCATCAGCGGCGTCTTGAGCTCGTGGCTCGCGTCGGCCGTAAACCGGCGCAAGCCGGAGAAGCTCTGCTCGAGGCGGGCCAGCATCCCGTTCAGGGTCACGACGAGCCGGGAGATCTCGTCGCCCGAGAGCGGAACCGCGAGCCGGCGATGCAGGCTCCGGCCGTCGGTGATCGCTTCCAGCTCATCCATGATCCGCAGCAGCGGCTGCACGCTGGTCCCCGCGAGCCACCAACCGAGCGCGGCCGAGCAGAGCAGCACGATGGGGGCGATCAGGAGCATGGACTGGAGGAGGGCCGTGGGCCCGTACACTACGTCCTGCGTCGGCGTCGCCACCAGCAACGCGCCGATGCCCGGGCCGGCCGAATCCACGGGCGTCATGATGAACCGGACGGCGCCGCCCGGGCCCGACAGATCGAGCGTCCCCGACTGGCGCCGGTCGGCCACGCGATGCAGCGGGCCGGACAACGTCTCGAGGTCGCTCGCGCTCAAAGTGCGGGTGACCCCGGAGAGTGCCACGAGATTGTGCGCGGTGTCCGCGACCAGGAGGTAGTCGCGGAAGGCCTCGAGGTAGGCGCTGATCCCCGGATCGAGGGACGCGCCCGGCGTAGGGTTCACCAGCCGGCCCAGCACGTGGTACGACTCGACCAGCCAGCGCTTGGCGAGATCGGACTCCAGCGAGAGGCGCCGGTCCAGCTCCTGCAGGCTCGACTGACGTCGCTCGAGATAGAGCGCCGCCCCGAAGCCGACGACCGTAATCCCCAGCGCCACCGTGTACCAGAGGGCCAGGCGGCGGCGGATCGTGCTCATCTCAGCCCTTCACGACGTAGCCCACGCCGCGCACGGTGTGCACCAGCTTCTGGTCGTGACCGGAGTCCACCTTTTTGCGCAGGCGGTTGATCACCACGTCGACGATGTTCGTGCCGGGATCGAAGTGGTAGTCCCACGCGTACTCGGTGATCAGCGTGCGGGACATCACCCGTCCGGCGTGGCGCATCAGGTACTCGAGCACGGTGTATTCCTTGGGGGTCAACTCGATGGGCTGGCCCGACCGGCGGACCTCCCGTGTGCCGGTGTCCAGCTCGAGGTCCGCGACCCGAAGCAACGGGCTCCGAAGCTCCTTGGGGCGGCGGCCGAGCGCTTCCACCCGCGCCAGCAGCTCCTCGAACGCGAACGGCTTGGTCACGTAATCGTCGGCGCCCATCCGGAGCGCCTGGACCTTGAAGTCCACGGTGTCCTGGGCCGTGAGCACGAGGATCGGCGTGGTGGTTCCCCGGTCGCGCAACGTGCGCAGCACCTCGAGCCCGGTCATCCCCGGTAACCGGAGGTCCAGCACGATGAGGTCGTACTGGCCGCCGGACGCCAGCCGGAGCCCCTCCATCCCGTCGTCGACCAGGTCCGCGTGATACCGATGCTCGTCGAGCCCCCGCTTCACGTACTGGCCGACGGTGCGGTCGTCTTCGATGACGAGAATCTTCATCCGGGGCGCTCCGTCGCCGGGAGCACGACCCGGAACACCGACCCCTGCCCCGGCTGGCTTTCCACTTCGATGCGTCCGCCGTGCTCCTTGACGATGCCGTAGCTGATGGAGAGCCCGAGCCCGGTGCCGCGCCCCGGCGGCTTGGTCGTGAAGAACGGCTCGAAGATCTGGGACAGGAGCGTGCGCGGAATCCCCGCGCCGCTGTCCGCCACCTCGATGTGCAGCTCGTCGGCCCGCACGCGACTGCGGGCGGAGCGCAGGGTCAGCCGGCCGCCGCCCTCCATCGCGTCGAGGGCGTTCAGCATGAGCGCCATCAGCACCTGAATGAGCTGCTCGGGGTTGGCCGCGGTGGCGGGCAGGTTGGGGTCCAGCTCGCGGGTGACCACCAGTTGGGCAAACGACTTGTGATGCTTGAGCAGGAAAAGCGCGTCCTCGACGACGGTGTTGAGCTGCACGGACTGCTTGATCTTCCCCTTGGGCCGGCTGAAGTCGAGCAGCCCGCTCACGATCTGGGTGCACCGCTCGACCTCCTTGTCCACGATGTGGAGGTACTCCCGCATCGCCTCCAGCGCCGGTCCCGACAGCTCGGTCAGCCGGCCCTCCATGGCCGCGACGCATGCGCCGATGGTGGCCAGCGGGTTGTTGATCTCGTGCATGACGCCCGCCGCCAGATGGCCGATCGCGGCGAGCTTCTCGCTCTGAAGAACCCGCTGCTGCGAGAGCCGCGCCTCGGTGACCTCTTCGCCCACCGTGATGACGTGCGTGATCGCGTCGCCCTCCAGCCGCATCGGAATGCGGGTGATCCGGTACGTGCGCTGCTCCCCGCCGACGTCGACCTCGAGATCTTCCTCGCTGATGGCGCCGGTCTCGAACACGCGGTCAAAGGCCGCGCGGAGCGCGCTCCGCGGTTGCCGGCTCAAGACTTCGAAGACCGGCCGGCCCACCACGTCGTCGCGCCGCAGGCCCTGGGTCCCCGTCTCCCGCTTCCGGTTCCAGGCCTGAATCCGGTACTCGCGGTCGACGACGTAGAGGCCGACCGGCAGGCTGTCGATGATCAGGCTGATGAATCGCCGGTGCTCGTCGATCTCGCGGGACCGGACCGCGACCTCGTGCGCGAGGTCGGCCGACAGCTCGGCCGAGGCTACGAACGGGGCGAGGAAGTCGGCGAGGACGTCGAGCACCATGAGATCAGGGCTGCCGCCGCCGAGGCCGACCTCGAGGAGACCGACCCGCTCGCCCTCCTGCACCAGCGGCACGCGCGCCGTGTCGGGGGCCGGCTGCGTCAGCTGGTCGAGCCCCGCGACGACCGGCTGCTCCACCGGCGGCCACGTCACGGCGCGGAACACCGCGGTGCCCGGATCCCGCAGCCACATGACCACGCGCGACACGGGAAGGCCTTCGCCAACCGCCTGGACGACGGCGTTCACCGTCGCGTCGAAGCCTCGGCCCCCGTTGAGCAGCCGGGCGACGTTGCCCAGCAGAGTGAGCGACGGATCGCGCGGGCCGGCGCCGCCGGAGCCGGTCGTCACGAGCGCCGGCGCGCGCCGCCCGAAAGCGCGATCGAGAGAATGCGCCATTCGCCGCTCACCCGGCGGAGGACGACGTGCTCGGTCCAGTCGGATTCGAGCACGACGCCCGCGGGCGACGTGAGCCGGCGGCGGCTTACGAGCCAGGCGGCGGCGATATCGCCCTCCTGTCGAGTGTCGCTCCGGAGGATCCGAACGTCGAATGCCCGGCCGTCACCAGCCTCGCCCGGGGGAAGCAAGCGTTGCCGCGCGGAGTCGATCGGGAGGACCAGATTCCGGGTGGGCAGGGCCACGGCGTAGACCGCCTCGCCCCAGAACAGCTCGCGCACGCACGGCCAATCACGGGCCGAGAGGTCGCGGGTGTACTCGACCAGCACGTGCTGGATCGCTTCGTCGTCGTTCCGGGAGCCGGTCGGGGTATGATCCTCGATCCGGCAGGCCGCAACGAGCAGTCCGCACGCGACCGCCGCGAAGCGCAGGCGGAACATGGGGCTCCTTGGGGAACGCGTTGGGATTAAGATACTTCCATGCCCCTCGAGACCTGCACTCCCTGGATCGGCGGCCGCGGCGTCGGCACCCGCGGCCGCCGGGTAGAGACGGTTCGCGCGCCCTTCGATGGTCGACCGCTGGCCCGCATCGCGATCGCCACGAGCGCCGATCTCACCGCGGCGATCGCCGCCGCGCGTGCCGCGTTCGCCGAGCTCAAGCGTTGGCCGCGCCACGCGCGGCGCGACCTGCTCGATCGCATAGCCCGCGCGATCACCTCCGACCGTCGCAGTCTGGCCGGGCTTGTGAGCGCCGATTGCGGCAAGCCCCTGACCCAGGCGCTCGGCGAGGTCGATCGCGCCGCGCAGACGTTCTCGTTCGCGGCGGACGAAGCCCGGCGCTTCGGCGGCGAGCTGATTCCGATGGACGTGGACCCGCGCGCAACCGGGATGGCCGGCCTCGCGCAGCGGTTTCCCGTGGGTCCGATCTCCGCCATCTCGCCGTTCAACTTCCCCCTCAACCTGCTCGCTCACAAGCTCGCGCCCGCCCTGGCCGTCGGCAGCGCGGTGGTCGTCAAGCCGCCGCCACAGGCTCCCCTCGCCGCTTTCCGCCTCGCGCGGATTCTCGCCGACTGCGGGGCTCCGGCCGGGGCGTGCAACGTGCTCGCGATGGACGTGCCGGTCGCCGAGCGGCTCGCGACCGACCCGGCGTTCGCGCTCCTCTCCTTTACCGGCAGTGCGAAGGTCGGGTGGCACTTGAAGAGCGTGGCGGGCAAGAAGAAAGTCGTGCTCGAGCTTGGTGGCAACGCCGCCGCCGTGGTGCACGAAGATGCGCCCGACCTCGACCACGTGGCCGAGCGCCTGGCCGTCGGCGCGTTTGCCTACGCGGGGCAGGTCTGCATCAAGGTGCAGCGGATCCTGGTGCACCGCCGGATCTGGCGCCGGTTCGTCCGCCGCTTTCTCGAGGCATCCGCCGACCTCAAGGCGGGCGACCCGGCCGACGCCAAGACCGTCGTGGGTCCCATGATCGACACCGCGGCCCTCGAGCGAGTCCAGTCCTGGGTCGGCGAAGCCGAGGCGGACGGGGCGCGCGTGCTCCTGCGGGGGCGGCGGCGGGGATCCGTGCTGCGGCCCACCGTACTCACCGACGTGACGCCGCGTATGAAGGTGGAAAGCGAAGAGGTGTTCGGGCCAGTCGCGACGCTCACGCCTTATCGCGACTGGAGCGCCGCGCTCGCGCGGGTGAACCGGTCGACCTACGGGCTGCAGGCCGGCGTTTTCACCGCCGACCTCGGCCGCGTGCGCGAGGCATTCGTCACGCTGGAGGTAGGGGGAGTCGTCGTGAACGACTTTCCCACCCTGCGGGTGGATCATTACCCCTACGGCGGGATCAAGGATTCGGGCTTCGGGCGGGAAGGCGTGCGCTACGCGATGGAGGAGATGAGCGAGCCGAAAATGTTGATACTGAAGTGAACAGTGAACGGTAAACAGTGAACGGGGGCTCCGGTGCGAAGACCCCCCGTTTACCGTTCACCGTTTACCCTTCACTTCAGTTTGGCTAACTCCGCCAGCAGCTCCGCGTTTTCCCTGCGGTTCCCCGTCGACTGCTCCATGAAGCTCCAGCGGACCATGCCAGCCGAGTCGATCAGCACGTACGCCCTGGCTGAGAAGAACTTGTCTTCGATCAGCGTCCCGTAGGCTCGGCTCACATCCCGCTTGAAGTCGCTCAGCAGATCCACGGTGAGATGCTCCTTTGCCTTGAACTCCTTGAGCGTCGGGATCGAGTCCACGCTGATCGGCAGGACCTCGGTGTTGGCGCTCCGGAACTGGCCGTAGTCCACCGAGAACGCGCACATCTCCGCCGTACACACGCTGGTGAAGGCCAGGGGGAAGAACGCGAGCAGCACGTTCTTCCCCCGAAGCTTCGACAGCGTCACGTCGGTGCCGGCCGTGGAGGGCAGGGTGAAATCGGGCGCTCGTGAGCCGGCCGCGGGTAGGGTCGCCATCGGGCTCACCGGGCCGCAAAGCGGCGGCCGACTTCCGTCCAGTTGACCACGTTCCACCACGCGGCGAGATAATCGGGTCGCCGGTTCTGGTACTTGAGGTAGTAGGCGTGCTCCCACACGTCGATGCCGAGGAGCGGCACGTCTCCCGTCATCAGCGGCGTGTCCTGGTTCGGCGTCGAGACG
>DATBQV010000300.1:0-15456 GCA_036560625.1 Gemmatimonadales bacterium | reverse complement strand
GTCAATGCTTCCGGGTCGAACTGCTGGAAGAAGCACTGCGTCTGGGTCGCCTGGACCAGCAGCATCGGCAGGCCGCGCGTCGCGAACCCGTGGCTGGTGGGCCGGAACTCCCCCGCCGCCGCGCCCCGCTCGAGAATCCGCTCCACTACACGGCGAGCGGGCAGGATGACCTCCTGCACGTAGAAGTGCGCGAGCTCGGGAAACCGCTGGAGCTCCGACTGCACGAGCTTGCTGATGCGGCTCAGCTGCTGGTTCCGCATGATGGCGTACTTGCGTTTCATCAATTCCACCAGGAG
Source organism: Gemmatimonadales bacterium (assembly GCA_036560625.1). GTDB lineage: Bacteria > Gemmatimonadota > Gemmatimonadetes > Gemmatimonadales > GWC2-71-9 > DASQPE01. Next base: position 15,160 of record DATBQV010000300.1, on the reverse strand, counting down.
GTCGCGGCTGGAGCCTTGGAACGCCTCGACGAATGCCTCGCTTTCGCGTACCGCCGCGACGGCTTTCGCTTGCACCATTTCCCGGAAGAGCGTTTCCTTGGAATCGAAGTACAGGTAGAGCGTGCCCTTGCTGACGCCGGCCAGGCGCGCGACATCTTCGAGCTTGGCCTGAGCAAACCCATGCTCGCCGAACACCTCGAGCGCCGCGTCGAGGATTTCTTCGGGCCGGGCCTCGGGGCGGCGTTGCCACCGGGGGGCGGTGATAGCGGCGCTGGCTTCGTCGGACATGCTGATCGCCTCTGTTTAATAACTGACCGGTCAGTAAGATACCGACAAAGCAGGCTCCGTCAAGTGCCGAGGACGCGCGTCGCGTACAGACGCCTAACCGGCGGTCCGGTGCGTAATTAGGCGCCCACAATCCCGGCGCCGGCCGAGCGTCCATTTCCCTTGCTCCCGGCACGGTGACGTCCTAGTATTGAGTCAAAGGACCCGGGGAGGCTCAGCCGATGTCGGATGCATTCCGCAGCTCCGACGATTTCGACGAACAAGCCCATCAGCTCTACAACGAAGGTCGCTACGACGACGCGGTCGCTCTTCTCCGGGAGGGACTCTCCCTCTACCCCCACGCGGTCGAACTCCACATCGGTCTCGCCTACGCTCAGTTGGCGCGGGAGGAGTACGCCTGGGCGCGGCGCAGCTTCGAGCGGGCGCTCTCGCTCGACCCCGACCACGAGGACGGACTCGCCGGGTTGGGGGAAACGCTCCTCAAGCTGGGCGAGCGGGTCGGCGCCCTCCGGGCCTTCGAGCGGATCGTGCTGCTCGGCTTCAAGGACGACCACGAGTTGATGCTGCAAGTCGGCCGGGCGCTCTTTCGCGAGTCGCTGATCGGCCCGGCGCAGCGCTTCTTCGATTTCGCCGCGCTCGCGCAGGCGGAATCGCCCGACGCGGCCGCGTGTCTGGGCTATGCCTATCACCGTCTGGGCAACGACAGCAGCGCGTTGTTCTGGTTGCGCCGGGCGCTCGAGCTGGAGCCGGAGTTCGCGGAAGCCCGGATCTATCTCGCGAACATGCTGTACGACCGTGGGGAATCGGAGGCGGCGCTGCACCACCTGGAAAAGACCCGACCGGAGGAGCACTACGACGAGCTGGGGATCTGGCGGCACATCGAGCTGAGGAAGTCGGTCTATCGGCTGCGCGACGACGACCCGGAGCTGCAACCATGGCTCCAGCGCCTGGGCGAGGTCGCGGGCGATCCGGACACCGTCGACCTCCTGCTTGCCGAGGTCGAGGCGCAGCAGCCGGACGGCTCAATTCGCGACCCGCACCAGCTGGAGCTGTTCGGCACGCTGCTCACGGAGCTGCACGCCATGCAGCGCCGACCGGGCCAGATGGCGCCGGGTGACGCACACTCGATCGGCACGCTCGCCGGGCACACGTTCAACGGGACCTGGGAAGAGATTCTCCTGCAGATGAAGGCGGCCGACCGCGAGTGGGCCGACGCATCGCTCACCGAGTTCATGGTCGGCCTCGCTCGGCGGGGTCGCGCGGAAACCGGCGTCGTCATTCCGGTGACGGACGCCGAAGCGTTCATCCGTGGCAGCGCCGAGGCGGGGGTCCTGCGCATCATCCAGTGATCGAGCTGCAGGGCCTCTCCAAAACGTATCGCTCGCTCCTCGGTGGCCGGGTGGTGCCGGCGCTTCACGACCTCACCCTGACGCTCACGCGGGGTGAGGTCGTCGGCGTTGCGGGCCCCAACGGCGCCGGGAAGACCACGCTCATTTCGCTGCTCCTCGGCTACCTGTATCCGACGGGCGGCACGCTGCTGGTGGAAGGCGTTCCGCCGCGCGCCTGGGTGGAGCGGCACGGGGTCGGGTATCTGGCCGAGCTGGTCGCCATTCCGGGGCACTGGCCGGTGGACACCGCGCTCCGGCGCTACGCCGTGCTGGCCGCGGTGCCGTCCCAGCGTGTGCCGGCGCGGGTGGAAGCGTTGCTCACGGAGTTCGGGCTCGCCGACCAGCGAACCAAGCGGGTGCGGGAGCTGTCCAAGGGCAACCTCCAGCGCCTCGGCCTTGCCCAGGCGCTGGCCGGCGACAGCGATCTCGTGATTCTCGACGAGCCCACGCACGGACTCGATCCGGTCTGGACCCAGCGCTTCCGTGACACCGTTCGCGAGCTGCGGCGCCCGTCTCGCCTGATGCTGATCGCGTCGCACAATCTGGATGAGCTGGAGCGACTCGCCGACCGCGTGCTGATCCTTCATCAGGGACGGGTCGACCGGATCGTCACGGCGGGCTCAGGCGCGGTTCCCTCATCGGGCGTAGCAGTGGCGTACCGGCTCGCCCTCGGCGCGGCGCATCCGGCGCTGGCCCGCGCCTTCCCGGATGCCACCGCGATCGAGGGCCGCCAGACGGAGTGGCGGATCCGCGGCGAGCTCGATGCGCTCAACCGCGGACTCGCCGAGCTGCTGTCGGCGGGGGCGGTGGTCACGGCGTTCGCGCCGGAGGAGAGCAGGCTGGAGGCCGAGTTTCGGGCAGCGGTGGGAGGCGACCGATGAGGCTCCCCACCCGATACGCCGGCTGGATGGTCCGCGACCTGGCTCTGGGTCCCGGGGTTTGGATGGCAGTGCTGACGGTCGGTGCCGCAGTGCTCGTGAGCAAGATCCAGGTGTCCGGCCCGGTTGGAGACATAGCTCAAGGCGCATGCCTCGAGGCCCTAAACTGGACGTCGATCACGCTCGCGTTGCTCGCAACGGGTGGACTGGTCAGTGGGGACTTCGCGATCGGCCACCAGCGCACGCTCTTCGCGAAGCCGGTGAGCCCGCCGCTCTACTACCTCCAGCGCTGGCTGATCGGGGCTGTCGCCGTGTTCATCGGGTCGACCGTCGTCGCCCTGACCATCGCGAGCCGATTCGGCCTGGCGTTGCTCGGTCCGGCCTTCTTTGTCCGACTGGCCCTGCTTTATCTGGTGATCGGCGGCCTCGTGTTCCTCATGTCCACATTGATCCGGGGAGACTGGCTGGCGGTGGCGGCGCTGCTCGCCTGGCAGACCCTCGTGGGCATGGCGCGCGGGATGGGCATGCAGCGGGGGCCCATCGGCGTGGTCCTCGACCTGATCCTTCCTCCGCGGCCCCTCCTTCGCCTGGGTGATCCTCTGCCGGACGGGGCCGCCCTGGTTCAAGTGCTGGTGTACGGGTCCGTCGTTGTGCTCGGAGCGCTCGCGTTGCTCCGCTGGCGTCCGCTTGCTCGAGGCGCGCGCGAATGACCGAGCGGTGGTCCGCCGGCACCGTGCGCGAGGTGCTTCCCAACGGGCTCACGCTGCTGGCGCAGCGCGATGACTCCGCGCCGGTCGTGGCGGTGGTCACGCACGTGAAGGCGGGGTTCTTCGACGAGCCGGATCGGTGGGTCGGCATCTCGCATGTGCTGGAGCACATGTTCTTCAAGGGGACCGCGCGACGGGGCGTCGGCGCGGTGGCGCGTGAGACCAAGGCTGCCGGCGGCTATCTCAACGCCAGCACGAGCTACGACCACACGGCGTACTTCACCGTGCTGCCAGCCGCCGCGCTCGGGGCCGCGCTCGACATCCAGAGCGACGCGCTCCAGAACTCCCGGATCGACGCCGACGAGCTGGCCCGCGAGCTCCGCGTGATCATCCAGGAGGCGAAGCGCAAGCTCGACAATGCCGGCGCGGTGGCCTACGAGACGCTGCACGAGATCATGTTCGACCGCCACCGGATTCGCCGGTGGCGGATCGGTTACGAGGCCGACCTCGCGCGCTTCACGCGGGATGATCTCTGGGCCTACTACCGCTCGCGGTACGTGCCGGAGCGCACGATCGTGGCGATCGTGGGAGCGGTCGAGCCGGAACGGGCCCTGGACATGGCGCGCGCGGCGTACCGGGGCTGGACTCCGGCACCGGGCGCCAACGACCCATCGCCCGGCGAGCCGCCGCGACGGGACGTCCGGGCGCGCACGCTGCGCGGCGATGTGAGCCAGGCTGAGCTTGCCGTCGGCTGGCGCACGGTGGCGCCGCTGCATCCGGATGCGGCCGCGCTGGATGTAGCCGCGGCCGTGCTCGCGGCGGGACGCGGCAGCTGGCTGCAGCGGGCGCTCCGGGAAACCGGCATCGTGACGTCGATTGCCGCGTACAACTACTCGCCGACCGAGCTCGGTGTTTTCGGCATCACGGCGGATCTCGACGCGGAGCGCGTGCCCGCCGCCATCGAGGGGATCGCCCAGGCAACGGCGCGACTGGGTCTGGCGGGGCCCGCAGCGGCGGATCTCGACCGGGCGAAAACGCTGCTGCTCACCCGCTGGGCGCGACGGCTCGAGTCGATGGAAGGGCGCGCCGCGGCGCTGGCGTCCGCGGAAGCGCTCGCGGATGTCGGTGTTCTCGACCGGGAGTATGCGGCCCTTGCTGCGGCCTCGGCCGACGACGTGAGGACCGTCGCGGCGCGTTATCTCGACCCGGAAGCGGTCTCGGCGGTCGCCTATCTGCCGCGGGACGCCGGCGCGGAGCTGACCGCGGACCACCTTGCCCAGACCTTCGCGGTGACGGCGTTCCCCCCGACCCCGACGCCGGCAGGCTCCGCGCCATCGCCGGCGGGCAGGCGCACCGTGCGCGGGACCGTCGAATCGGACGTGTTCCACGCGGCCCTTCCGGGCGCCGATCTGCTGATCCGCCGCAAGCAGGGTGTTCCCACCGTAACGCTCGGCCTCTACGTACCGCGTCTGGAGTTCGATCCGCCCGGGCAAGCGGGCCTGGGCGCGCTCACGGTGCGAAGCGGGCTCCGCGGGGCCGGCGGCCTCGACGCCGGCGGCCTGGCATTCGCGGCCGAGCGACTGGGCGGCACGCTGGGGGCGGGGCTGACGTCGGACTGGGTGGGCGTGGGGCTGACCGCTCTGGCGGAACGCCTCGCGGACGCGGCGGCGCTGATCAACGCCGTGCACCGCACGCCGACGCTCGCCGATGGAGCCGTGGCCGCCGAGCGCGACCTGCTCGTGGCAGAGGCCCGACAAGTCGCGGACGACATGTTCCGCTATCCATTCCAGCTCGCCTTCGCGGAAGCCTTCGGCGACGCGGGCTACGGGCTTCCGGTCGCGGGCCTGCCCGAGACCCTCGCCGACCTCGCCGGCAGCGACGCCCGACAGTGGCACACGCAGACATTGCTGGCCGCGCGTCCGGTCATCGTGGCGGTCGGCGATGTGGCCCCGGAGTCCGCCGCCGAGGTGCTCGCCGGGGTTTTCGAGAGTCTCCCCGCCCGGGCGGACGGTCCGGCACTCTCACCGCTCAAGTGGGCCCTCGATTCGCGGCTGCTGGAGCGGGTGGTGTGCCGGGACAAGGCCCAGACCGCGCTCGCGATGGTCTTCCGGGGTCCGGATCGCCGGAGCCCCGAACGCTTCGCCGCCGAGGTCTGGGCCGCCGTCGCGAGTGGCCTGGGGGGCCGGATATTCGAGGCGCTGCGCGACCGGAGGTCGCTGGCGTACACGGTCCTCGCGTCATCGTGGCAGAAGGGCCGTGCCGGCGCCCTCGTCTCCTATATCGCCACGTCGCCCGACCGCGAGGCGGAGGCGCGCGCCGCCATGCTGGAGGAGCTGCAGCGGTTCGTGCGGGAGCCGGTGACGGCGACGGAGCTGACGCAGGCGGTGAACTATCTGTCGGGGCAGGCCGAGGTGAGGCGTCAGCACGCAACCAGTGTCGCCGGCGAGGTCCTGGAGGCCTGGCTCGTGGGCGACGGACTTCAGGAGCTGGCCGACCCGGGAGCCGCGTACCGCCGAGTGTCGATCGAGGAGGTGCAGGCCCTCGCGGCGGCGCGCCTCGCGGGGCTCGCGCGCGCAGAGGGCGTCGTGCGAGGGACGGGCGGCGGCAAGTAGCGCCGGCGCCATCGACCCGCGTTGTATGTTTGGGCCATGAGGGCAGACAGCCTCCCCCGCTCCGACACCCAGCCCCAGCGCCCGTGGAGCGCAGCCGACCTGCTCACGGCTCTCCGGGTGCCGCTGGCTATTCTCTTTCCCCTCGTCACGGATACCCGGGTGCGGGTCGGCATCGTGGTCGTGGCCTCAGCCACCGATTTGCTGGACGGACCGATCGCCCGCCGATTCGGATCGTCGCGTCTGGGCGCCGTGCTGGACCCGGTGGCGGACAAGCTCTTCATGGCCTCGGCGTTTGGCGTCGTCGCGCTGTCGGGCCAGCTGGCGTGGTACGAGGTCGTCGGCGTGCTGCTCCGCGACATCGTAGCGACGGTGGCCTTCGCGATCACCGCCCTGTCCCACCGCGCTACCGCCATTCCCGCCCGTCTCGGCGGCAAGGCGGTCACAGTCGGCCAGCTGCTCGCGCTGATCGCATTTCTGCTGGACTCGCCGCTCTTGCACGAGCTGGTCTGGGCGACCGCGGCCGTCGGCCTGTACGCGATCTGGGACTACACCCGGGTCGCGGGGCGGGAGAAGCGCCCGCTGAGCGGTGTCGGTCCTGAGTAGGCCGGCGACAGGGGATGCTACGTGACCGCTGAGACGAAACGGGTGGCGGTCGTGTGGGAGGGCGGCATGCGGTTCCGCGGCGGCGAGGCTGGCGGTCCGACCTCCCTGGTGGACGCGGACAACGTAGAAGCACCGGGTCCGACGCTCACGCTGCTCCTGGCCGCGGCCGCGTGCAGCGGCGCCGACGTGGTCACGATCCTCGAGAAGATGCGGGTCGGACTCGACTCGCTTCGGATCGACGTCGCCGGCGTGCGGCGTGAGTCCGTGCCCCGCCGCTTCGTGTCGATTCGCTTTGCATTCCACGTCCGAGGGACCGGCCTCGACGAGGCCAAGGCTCGCCGCGCCATCGATCTCTCCCTCGAGAAATACTGCTCGGTCGTGCACTCGCTCGCGCCGGACATCGCGGTCGAGTATGACCTCCATCTGGCGTAGCCTGCCGATTCTCGCGACTGTCTGCGCCGGGCCGGCCGCGGCCCAGACGACGCTCGAAGTGGGCGGGCAGGCGCTGATCACGACCGCCGATCCAGCGCTGGTGACGGGCGGTCTCTACGGGGCGGTCCGCGCCGCGAGTCGCCTGCGGATCGCCGCTACGGCCGGCCTGGGCGTGTCGGCCGGCCGGGCGGCAGGACGAGGGGAGCTGCTCGCGCACTTTCTCCTGAGCCCTGCGGCCAAGTCAGGCCCGGGTGTCTATTTGGGCGGCGGGATCGCCGGCGTGGCTGGAGCGGTGTATCAGGGATACGTCGTCGCGCTGGTGGGACTGGAGGCAGCGCCGGGGGGTCGATCGGGCTGGGCGATCGAAGCGGGTGTGGGTGGCGGCGTACGTCTCACCGCGGGTTGGCGCTGGCGGCGGGCGATCCGGAAACACTAACGCCCCGAGGCAACTGCCTCGGGGCGAGCGGGTAGCGGTGACCGGGTACGTCAGACCGCGACTGAGCCTGCGCTCTCCTGACGAAGGGACTCGGCGCGACGCTGTACGGGCTGGCAGTACCGCTCGCCCAACGTGCGCAGCCTTGCCACCTCTTCCTCGGTCAGGTCGGGATACCGGTCCGTCAGGTACTGCATGGTGTCGTCGAACCACCCCTTTTGGTGCTCGGGGAGGGCTTCGATGACGCCGCACCGGAGGATGTGACTGAACATCTCGTCACGGGCCTGATCGAACGAGGACGCGGCCGCCGGGAGACGCCTGGGCTTCTTCTTGCTCATCGACCTTCCTTGGAGTTCGAGTGTCTGGGCGCTTTCGCGCCGCGCGAATGATAACAGGGTCGCACCATCGGGTGCAAAGACGTTCCAAACCCCCGTCGATGCACGGCCCGCATTACATTCATCGGTATAAACCACGCGAACTTGAGGGCGGTTCCCTCCGGGGCATCGCAGGGTGGGCATGCCAGAGCACGACGAGGTGTACGACAAGGGGCGGGCGGAGCGTCTGGCGGAGTTGCTTCGCGCCTTGGCCGCGCGAATCCAGGAGTTGGACCAGGGTGGGCAGCTCCTGGGCGGGGTGCCGGAATTACTTCGGTTGATGGGAGACGCCCGGTCGGAGCTGTTCCACTACGAGGTCCGCAGTACCTACGACACGCCGGAGGTGGCGGAGAACCGACGGATTGTCGAGGAAGCCCAGCAGAAGAAGGGCACCTTCAAGCTCGAGGAACCGGAGGACGACGAGCCATGGCGGGCACCCCCGTCGGCATGAGAGGGTTCTACACGGCGCTTGGCGGCGTTGCGGTGATCGGGGTCGGCGTGCTGGGCTGGATGCTGTCGCGTCCCCGGCCGGCCAGTATCCCGGCCAACGTGACCGTTCAGGCAGCCGACACGGCGGGATTCCACGGGTACGTCCTGGGCGCGGACAGCGCCAAGGTCGAGATCACGGAGTACGCGGACTATCAATGTCCGTTCTGCCAAACGTTTTCGACGCTCCAGATGCCGACGATCAAGGAGCGGCTCATCGACACCGGCCGCCTGCGCTGGCGGTATCGGGACTTCCCGCTACTGCAGCATTCGTTTTCCCGCGTCGCCGCCCATTCGGCTGCGTGCGCGGACGATCAGGGCAAGTACTGGGAGCAGCATCGCAGAATCTATGAAGGCCAGGCGGACTGGGCCGAATCGCGGGACGCGGCTCCCATCTTCCGGCAGTACGCTGGGGCAAGCGGTCTGGATCTCACGCGGTACGACGCGTGCATGAAGGCCGCGAAATTTGCGGGTCGCATCCAGGCGAGCTACGACGAGGGCGTGCGCGTCGGCGTCAACGCGACGCCGACGCTCCTGGTGGCGGGGCGCCTCTACCAGGGCCGGCTCGATTCGGACGCCATCGCGCATCTCGTCGATTCGCTGACGCCTCGCTGACGTGTCGGAAGGCGCCAAGGGCCCGGCACGGGGGCCGGTTCTCGCCGGGGTGGTGCTGGCGGCGTTGGGTGTCGTCTACGGTGATATCGGCACCAGCCCGCTGTACGCGCTGCGGGAATGCTTCACCGGCGAGCACGGGCTCCCGGCCACCGTCGACAACGTGCTCGGCATCCTCTCGCTGATCGTCTGGTCGCTCAACTTCGTCGTCTCCTTCAAGTACATCTCGCTCGTGATGCGGGCGGACAACCGGGGCGAGGGCGGCATCCTGGCGCTCATGGCGCTCGTGCGGCAGAAGGGCACCACCGGCCGGACCCAGATTCGGCGAGTTCTGATTCCCCTCGGCTTGTTCGGCGCGGCGCTGCTTTACGGCGACGGCGTCATCACCCCGGCGATCTCGGTCCTGGGCGCCATGGAAGGGCTCAAAGTCGTGGCGCCCGCCTTCGACCCGTTCGTCGTGCCCATCACGGTTGCGATCCTGTTCGCCCTGTTCCTCTTCCAGAAGCGCGGCACCGCCGGCGTCGGGGCTGTCTTCGGCCCGATCACGCTGGTCTGGTTCGCGTGCATCGCGCTGCTGGGGATCCGGGGGATCCTCCTGGACGCCTCGGTGATCCGGGCGCTGAACCCCTGGTACGCGGTGAAGTTCTTCATGGAGGACGGCCTGCGCGGCTTCCTCGTCCTCGGGGCGGTCGTCCTGGTCTTCACGGGTGGGGAGGCGCTGTACGCCGACATGGGGCATTTCGGCAAGCGCCCAATCCGCATCGCGTGGTTCGGGCTCGTGCTGCCCGCGCTGCTGCTCAACTACTTCGGGCAGGGCGCCCTCTTGCTGCACGATCCGGCGGCCGCGCTGAACCCATTCTACGCGCTCGTGCCGACCCCGCTGCTGCTGCCGATGATCGTCGTCGCGACGCTGGCGGCGATCGTCGCGTCGCAGGCCCTGATCTCCGGCGCGTTCTCACTCACCCAGCAGGCGGTGCAGCTGGGCTACTGCCCGCGGGTCACGATCAAACACACGTCGCACACCGAGGCGGGGCAGATCTACATCCCGGAGGTGAACCAGGCGCTGGCGGTCGCGTGCATCGGGCTGGTGCTGGCGTACCGGTCGTCGAGCAACCTCGCGGCCGCGTACGGCATCGCGGTAACCGGCACCATGACGATCACCACAGTCCTCTACTACGAGGTCATGCGGGCGCGGTGGCGCTGGCCGCTCTGGAAGGCGGGCGGGCTGGCCGGACTGTTCCTGGTCGTGGACGTGACGTTCTTCGGGGCCAACCTGGTGAAGGTCACGCACGGCGGCTGGTTCCCCATCGTGGTGGCGATCGGGATCTTCACCCTCATGGCGACCTGGAAACAGGGGCGGGTGCTATTGGCGGGGATCATGCGAGAGAACGCGTTGCCGATGGACCTGTTCCTGCAGGACATCGCCCGGCGCAAGCCGCCGCGCGTGCCCGGTGTCGCCGTGTTCCTGACGTCGGACTCGAGCGGGGCGCCCCCGGTGCTGCTGCACCACCTCAAGCACAACCAGGTCCTGCACGAGCGAGTCATCCTGCTGTCGGTCGTCACCAAGCAGATTCCGGTGGTCGACGAGGGCGACCGCCTGCGGTCGATCGGTCTCGGCGAGGGCATCTGCCAGGTGATCGCGCACTACGGTTTCATGGAGTCTCCTGATGTCCCGGCCGTCGTCAAAGCCCTGAGCCAGGCCCCGCCCGTCGGGCTCGGGCTCACGATCAATCTCATGCAGACGACGTTCTATCTGGGCCGGGAGACGCTCATCGCGACGGGTGGGCGGAAGATGGCGCGGTGGCGGAAGAAGCTCTTCGTGGTGATGACCCGCAACGCCCAGTCGGCGGCGTCGTTCTTCGGGCTGCCGCCGAATAGGGTCGTGGAACTGGGGGCACAGATTCAGTTGTAGCCGTTAGCCGGCTTTTCTCATCCTTCCTGCCCTTCATACATCTCTTTCAGCCGGTTCACGACGTTCGGGTCCGCGAGCGTCGTCGTATCGCCGAGCGCTCGCCCCTCCGCGATGTCCTTGAGCAGCCGGCGCATGATCTTCCCGCTGCGGGTTTTCGGAAGGTCCGCCGAAAAAAGGATGTCGTCCGGGCGGGCGATAGCCCCGATCTTCTTTGCCACGTGCTCCTTGAGGTCATCCTTGAGGCCGGGCGTCGGCCGGTTGCCCTCCTTGAGCGTCACAAACGCGGCAAGGGCGTGCCCCTTGAGCTCGTGCGCCTTGCCCACCACGGCGGCCTCGGCCACGGCGGGATGATCCACGAGAGCGCTCTCCACCTCCATGGTGCCGATGCGGTGTCCAGCCACGTTCAGCACGTCGTCCACGCGGCCGAGGAGCCACCAATAGCCGTGCTCGTCGAGCTTGGCGCCGTCGCCGGCAAAGTAGCGGCCCGGGAAGCGCGTCCAATACGTCTGGCGATAGCGCTCGTCGTCGCCATAGATGGTGCGGAGCATCCCGGGCCAGGGCTCGGTGAGGGTGAGGAATCCTCCGCCCTGCGTTACCGGCACACCGGCCGTATCCACCAACTCGGCCGAGATGCCGGGGAACGGCACGGTGGCGGAGCCCGGCTTGGTGGTGGTGATGCCGGGGAGCGGCGTGATCATGATGCCCCCGGTCTCGGTCTGCCACCACGTGTCCACGATCGGGCAGCGCCCGCGGCCGATGTGCTCCTGATACCAGATCCACGCCTCGGGGTTGATGGGCTCGCCGACGCTGCCCAGGAGGCGGAGCGTGGACAGATCGTGGCGCGCCGGATGATCGGTGCCCCACTTCATGAACGCGCGAATCGCGGTGGGGGCGGTGTAGAACACCGTCACGCCGTAGCGGGCAATGAGGGACCAGAACCGGTCTCGCTCCGGCCAGTCGGGTGCGCCCTCGTACATGAGCACCGTCGCTCCGTTGGCGAGCGGACCGTACACCACGTAGGAGTGCCCGGTCACCCAGCCGATGTCGGCGGTGCACCAGAAGACATCTTCGTCCTTGAGATCGAACACGTACTTCGTGGTGGACGCAACGTGAGTGAGATAGCCACCGGTGGTGTGGACGATCCCCTTCGGCTTGCCGGTGGTGCCGGAGGTATAAAGGATGTACAGCAGATCCTCGGCATCCATGGCCTCCGCCTCGCAGTTACTCGAGGCCGCGTCGAGCAGACGGTGCCACCAGTGGTCGCGCCCTTCCCGCATCGTGGCCCAGCTCTCGTCGCCGTCGCTGCCGGATCGCCGGCGCACCACGATCACGTTGCGCACCGAGGGGCACTCCGCCAGGGCCTCGTCGGCGAAGCGCTTGAGCGCCAGCACCTGGCCGCGGCGGTACCCTCCGTCGGCGGTGATGAGGGCAACCGCCTTGGCGTCGTTGATGCGATCGCGGAGCGACTCGGCGGAGAAGCCACCGAACACCACGGAGTGGACGGCGCCGATCCGCGCGCACGCCAGCATGGCAATCGCGGCCTCCGGGATCATCGGCAGGTAGATCGCCACCCGGTCACCGCGCTTCACGCCGAGCGCCTTGAGGGCATTGGCGCAGCGACCCACGTCGCGCGCAAGGTCCCAATAGGTGAGCACGCGCCGATCCCCGGGCTCACCCTCCCAGATGATCGCCGCCTTGTTGCGGCGGGGGCCTTCGAGGTGGCGGTCCAGGCAGTTGGCCGCCGCGTTCAGCTTGCCGCCAACGAACCACTTGGCGTGAGGCGGAGTCCATTCGAGGACGCGAGTCCACGGTGCGAGCCAGTCGAGGGCCTGCGCCTGCTCGGCCCAGAACGCGAGCCGGTCGCGCTTGGCGCGTTCGTACAGATCGGGCTTGGCAAGGGCCTGCGCCGCGAACTCCGGCGGCGGCGGGAAGCGGCGGGACTCGGAAAGAAGCGTGTCGAGCTGGTCGGTCATGGGCTGCGAAATGAAGGTGAACTCACAAGGTAGGGCCGCCTGTGCCAGGGAGCCAGAGCCTGGTTGCACTTCTCCTCAGTCTGTCGCGAAGTACTGTGCAGCGCCTCGCACTCGGAGTCTGACGCTGCCGTGGAAGTGTCGCTTCGCGTTGGTGTTAGCACCGATGGCACCGCTCTCGCCTTTCCCCTGGGCGGGCCGCATGGTGCGGTCCCGGAACAAAAAAATCCGCCCGATAAGAGCACACCCGGAGCGATCCGGGGCCGCAAAACTAGAGGTCTCATCCACGCCGCAGGACTGGGGTGAGATAGCTCGGTGCCGAAGGTGGACACAGGCCAGCCGCCAGTTTGGGCGCCAGCCTTGTCGGGTGTGGGAGGCTTCATGGAAACCACGCACGGCACGGCTCGCGAGCTGATTGCGCCCGATCGCCTGGGACTCGATACCCGGGTGGAATTCCGCAAAGCGGCGGTCCAGATTCTGGACGCGCTGCCCGACGGTAGCGGCCAGCTCATCATCGATCTCGCCCGCACTCGACAGGTCGACTCCGCGGGGCTCGGCGTCCTGATGCTGATTCAGCGACGCGCGGCCGAGCGGCGCCAGTCGGTGGTGCTCCGCAACCCCAACGAGGAGATGCGCTTCCTCCTCGTCGTGACCAAGCTCGTAGACCTCTTTCACCTCGAAACCGGGGTCGCCTGACCCCGGGCATCCCGCACCGCACTATGGACGGTATCCCGCCGCGGAATTAGTGTTCGTCCGTTCCATCCCCGGAGACGACCCGCTGGGTTCGGCCGTACCGGACCCGCGTTCGAAGGTCTGCGTATGCCTGATGACAAGGTTCGGCGGCGCGTTCTGTTCGTCGAGGACGAACCGGCCCTGCGCCTGAGTTACGAGCGCCACTTCAATCCGCTGTACGACCTCGTCTTCGCGAGCACTGGTGCCGAAGCGCTGGCTCTGCTCGCGGAGCGGCCGCCGGACGTCGCGGTGCTCGACATGCGCCTGCCCGACACCGACGGCGTGGATCTCCTTCGCCGGATCAGGCACTCCCAGCCCGACCTGCCGGTCATCATCACCACCGCCTACATGAGCATCGAGCCGCAGCTCAAGGTCCTGGATCTTCCCCACTCCGGCTACATCGTCAAACCCTTCCGTCTCGACGAGCTCGGCGCGCGCATCGATGCCGTCCTCTGACGGCCCGATGCTCGACGCCGTCGGTCTGCAACGCTCCTTCGGCGCGCTCCGCGTGCTGCGGGGCGTCGACGTCCGGGTTCATGGGGGCGAGGCGCTGGTGGTCGCGGGCCCCAACGGCGCGGGAAAGACCACGTTGCTCCGTCTTCTCGCCGGTTTGGCTCGGCCGACCGCGGGAGAGGTGCGGGTCGCGGGCCGGAGACTGGACCCGTCGGACCCAGACTCCCGCCGCCCGATCGGATTCGTCTCCCACCAGTCGATGCTCTACGATGATCTCACCCTCAGAGAAAACGTAGCGCTCGCCGCCCGATTGTATGGCGTGCCGCACCCGGGCGACGCGGCCTCACGGGCGCTCGAGCTGGTGGGACTCGGGGGCCAGGGCGACGAGCGGCCGCCGCGCCTGAGCCGGGGGCTGCTCCAGCGGGCCTCGATCGCGCGGGCCCTGGTGCATGAGCCCCGCCTCCTGCTGCTGGACGAGCCGTTCACCGGGCTCGACGCGCCCTCGGCCGAGCGGCTGCGCTCCCTCCTGCGCGCCCGGCTCTCCGCCGGGCTCGCGCTGGTGCTCGTGACCCATCATCTCGATGAGGCCTGGGGGCTGGCGTCCCGGGTCGCCGTGCTGGCGGAGGGGCGCTGGGCCCTCGATGAGCCGCGCGCCGGCGACCTCGATCAGTTCCTTCCGCGCTACCACGCGTTGGCCAATGCGTGACGCGATCCGGCTGGCGCTGGTCGTGGCGGGGAAGGACGTGCGGGCGGAGCTGCGCAGCAAGACGGCGCTCCTGTCCGCCACGGTGTTCGGCGCGCTGGTGCTCGTCATCTTCAACTTCGCCCGGGACCCGACCGCTCTCTCTTCGACCGACCTCGCGCCGAGCGCCCTGTGGGTGACGTTCGCGTTCGCGGCGATGATCGCGATGAACCGCGCGTTCGCGGTGGAGCGTGAGCACGGCGCGCTCGACGGACTCCGGCTCGCGCCGGTGCCGCGCGGCGCGCTGTTCGCGGGGAAAATGCTGGCCAACCTCGCGTTCGTCGCGGTGGTGGAAGCGGTCGCGCTCCCGCTGTTCGTCCTCTTCTTCAACCTGGACCTCTCGCGAGCGATCGGCGGCATCATCGGCACCGCGATACTCGCCACGATCGGCTTTGTCGCGGTCGGAACGGTGTTCGGGGCCATGACGGTCCGGACGCGCTTTGCCGAGCTGCTGCTGCCGGTACTGCTCCTCCCGTTCATGGTCCCGCCGCTGGTCGGAGCGGTGCAAGTGACCTCACGGCTGCTGGCGGACCGTCCGTTG
>DATBQV010000299.1:0-12747 GCA_036560625.1 Gemmatimonadales bacterium | reverse complement strand
GCGATCGCGGTCTGCAGGTCCTCTACCAGCTTCGCCATTTCGCGGCGCCCGGTCTTGGCCACCTCGGTCTGGATCAGGCTCAGGTGGTCCGCGATCTTCTTCCGCACCTCGGCATCGTCGGGAACCTGCCAGAGATACTCGGCGCTCTCTTTCCCGGACGCGCACAGCTCGCCCAGGCGATCCTTGAGGGGGGTAAACGGGCGGCGCGGGGCCGGCCGCTGGTCTGATTGGTCCATACTGCCTCCCTGCTTATACTCGACGGGGCTCGCTGCAAGAATCAGCACGCGGTCCGGGCAGGACAACCCGGCCGGAACCCGAAGATGCCGGCCGTCCCGGCCGCCCGTGACTCGTGAGGAGACGATGCTCAGCACCGGTGTTAAGGCCCCTGATTTCTCGCTGCCGGCCGACGACGGCACGACCGTGACGCTTGCAGCGCTCAAGGGCCGCAAGGTGGTACTCTACTTCTACCCGAAAGACGATACCAGCGGCTGTACCAAGGAAGCGTGCGGCTTCCGGGACAGCTGGAAGGACGTGCAGCGAGCCGGGGCGGTCGTGCTTGGCGTCTCGCCCGACGGCGTCGTGTCGCACCAGAAGTTCAAGCAGAAGTACTCGCTTCCCTTCCCACTGCTGGCCGACACCGATCACAGCGTCGCCGCGGCGTATGGGGCGTGGGGCGAGAAATCGATGTACGGGAAGCGGTATATGGGCATTCTGCGGACGACGTTCGTGATCGATGGCGACGGCCGGATCGCGCAGGTGTTCGAGAAGGTGAAGGCCGAGGGTCACGCGGCGGAGGTGCTGGCCGCGTTGCGCGCGTGACCACTTCACTCCGGACCGAAAGTCCGTCATGTTTCCCGCAACCCTTCGTGGCCCGTCGCACGGGCGCCTGGACATGACCGCATCGCCCAACACGCAGATCCCGTCCCCCCGCCCGGCCGCCTCGCAGCCGACACGCTCGTTCGCCCTCTGGCTGTGGGAGTGGACGAAGTCGATCATGGTGGCGCTGGTCGTGTGGTTCCTGCTCCGCACCTTCCTGGTGGAGGCCTTCAGGATCCCGTCCGGCAGCATGGAGAACACCCTGCTGATCGGCGACTTCCTCTTCGTCAACAAGGCCTTGTACGGGGCGGAAGTCCCGCTGGTGCATGCCCACCTGCCGGCGTTTCGGGAGCCGAAGCGGGATGACATCCTGGTGTTCGACTCGGTGGAGGAGGAGGGCCTCAAGGTCGTCAAGCGGCTCATCGGCATGCCGGGCGACACGCTCTGGATGGAGAACGGCGAGTTGTGGCGGAACGGCGAGCGGGTGGCCGAGCCGTACGTGGTCCACTCCGACCCCACGCGATCCGAAGACCCGGTCCAGCGGCTCAAGATGCGGGAATGGCAGCTGCCGCACCTGGTGAAGCGTGACCCCGCGACCTACAAGCCGGACCTCCAGGACTGGGGCCCGATCGTCGTGCCCGCCGATTCGTTCTTCATGATGGGGGACAACCGGGACAGCTCCTACGACGGCCGCTATTGGGGCTTCCTGCCGCGCAAGAATGTCCGCGGACGGCCGCTCCTCGTCTACTACAGCTACGACGCGACCGGCTGGCGCGCGCTGCCCGCTCTCACCGCGATCCGGTGGAACCGGATCTTCACCACGCCCGAATGACGACGCGGAGAGAGGGGCGGCGCGGTGAAATGACCGGCGACGTCCTGTTGCTTCTCTCTGATGCGGAGAGCGCCGGCCTCCTGGCCGAAATGCTGGCGAGGGGTCGGCGGGTGACGATCGGCGAATCCGAGGCGGCGCTCGACGGCAGCTACGACCTGTGCGTCGTCGACGGACCGATGCTCCAGCGCCTCTGGCGCCGGATCGCCGAGCGCAAGCGGTCGGAAACCCCCGCGCTGCTTCCCTTCCTGCTGCTCACCGCTCCGCCTGACGTGGGGCTGTTCGCGCGGTTCCTCTGGACCGCGGTGGACGAGCTGGTTCAGACTCCGGTGCAGCCGCCCGAGCTGCTGGCCCGGGTCGATGTGCTGCTCCGTGCCCGCGAGGCATCGGTCCGGCTTCGGGACCATGAGGAAGAGCGCTTCCGCCAATTCTTCGAGACCGATCCGGCCGGGAAGTGGGTGGCCGCGCCCGACGGCCGGATTCTGCTCTGCAATCCGGCGTTTGCCGCGTACGCCGGTTTCACGTCGGTTGAGGAGGCGTGCCGCCACACGTGGGGCGATCTCATTGCCGATCCCATCGTCGCGGCTGACTTCGGCGCCGCCCTCGGGCTCGGCACGCCCCTGACGGGCTACGAGATGGAGCTGCGGCGCTCCGACGGAACCTCGATCCACGTTCTTCAACACGCGGTGCCGCGCTCGGTCGACGGTCGCCTGATCGAAGTCCAGGGCTACCTCGTGGACGTCTCCGAGCGCCGTCGGCTCGAACGCCGGCTGCACATGGTGGAGCGGCTGGAGGCGATCGGCAAATTGGCGGGCGGGATCGCCCACAACTTCAACAACATGCTGAGCACGATCCTCGGCTACTCGGATCTGCTGCTGACCGACCTGCCGATCGGGGACCCCCGGCGCCAGGAGATCGAGGAGATCCGGCAGGCCGCGCTTCGCTCGGCCGAGCTCACACGGCAGCTGCTCGCCTTCAGCCGCCAGCAGGTACTGTCGCCCACCGAGCTTTCGGTCAACGACGTGATCTCGACGATGGAGCGGACGTTCCGCGGGCTCCTGGGCGACCGGCTGGATCTGGTGCTCGCGCTCGACCGCAACCTCGGCTCGGTCGTCGCCGATCGGGGCCAGCTCGAGCAGGTCCTCATCAACGTCGTGCTCAACGCCCGCGACGCGATGGCCGGCCTGGAGCGGGGGGAGCTTCGCCTCGAAACCGCGCCGCTCACCCTCGCGCGGGCGGATCGGACCTCCGCCGGCGTCGAAGTTCCGGCCGGCGACTATGTCGTCGTCCGGATCCGGGATTCGGGGCGCGGGATGGATGTCGCGACCCGGACACGCGCCTTCGAGCCCTTCTTCACCACCAAGCGGGCCGGGGAAGGGATCGGTCTGGGTCTGGCGACGGCGTACGGCATCGTCAAGCAGAGTGGCGGCTTCATCTGGATCGACAGCGAGCCGGGGCAGGGAACCACCGTGAGCGTGTACCTCCCCGTCGCGCAGGCTGCTCGGCCCAGCGCGCGGCCCAGCCCCCCGCCGGTCACGCTCGAGGCGGCTGCCGGAGAAACGGTGCTGCTGGTCGAGGACGAGGACTCGGTGAGGACCATGGCGGCGCGGATTCTGAGACAGCGCGGCTATATCGTGCTCGAGGCCGCCAACGGCGCCAACGCACTGGCGCTGCTGGAGCGCCACGAGGGCCAGGTCGACATCCTCGTCACGGACATCGTGATGCCGGAGATGAGCGGGCTCGAGCTGGCCGATCGGGTGGTAGCGCTGCGCGAGGGGATCCCGGTCCTGTTCGTGTCCGGATACGCCGAGGGGAGTCTTGGTGAGGGCCACGCGGGGGCCACGCTGCTCAACAAGCCCTTCCGGGCCACCGAGCTGCTGGGCACGGTGCGTCGCCTGATCGACGGCCCCCGGGTGAACGGCCAGCCGGTGGCAGCCGGCTAGACGTCAACGGGCCTTGGGGGCCTCGGGAACGGGGGCCTGCCCCGCCCCGCGGTCGATGTAGACGGCGCTGCGCCCGCAGGCTGAGCAGTGGAGGGTGATGCGGCCGGCTGGTTGATCGTCCGCGCCGAGGGGGCGTGGAGGGTTGCGCTGAACGGCTGGAGACGCACAGGAAGGGCACACCAAAGGTTTGTGGTCCCGATCGGCTGCGATCAAGATCAACGCCTCTGGTGCTCGATACTCCTTGATGCCCCGACGACCCACAGTCGGTCCTCCCACCTCAACCCAATCTACGGCCGGCCTGAAATGCGCGCAAAGCAGCCGACAGGGTTGGTGCTTCTAGCCGCGGTGTCGCTCCTGGCTGGGCGACCGGCGGCGGCGCAGACGGTTCACATCGTGCGCTTGGAGGTGGACGTCGCGCGTGAGGTCTACCGGTTCGTGCCGGCCCGGGTGACCGCCCGTCCCGGCGACGTTCTCCGGTTCCGGGTCTCGAGCGGCTCACCGCACAACGTCACGTTCGAGGAGAAGGGACTGTCCCCCGCCGCACGGGACGCGCTGGATGCCGCGATGCCCAACCGCACCGGTGAGTTGAGCAGCCCGGTGCTGGACCGTCCCGGTGCCGAGTACCGGATTGTCGTCCCGGCCCTTCCAGCTGGCCGATACCCCTTCTTCTGCACCCCGCACCGGGTCTACGACATGCGCGGCGAGTTGATCGTCCCCAAGTAGCCGGCAATTCGGCATTTGCGTGGTAGTAGTCATTGCTACGAGCAACGATCTGCCTGTCAAATCTGCAGTGGTGCTCGCTTGACGTTCCCCCGAGCCCGTGATACGTTGCCCGCCACGGAGATACGGGTGGTGGCGCCTCTGTGCCAGCCCCGTCTCCGCCTCAGGGAGGCCCGCGGTGTCGGAGCTTGGTGGCTCGCAAATCTCAACTCTGCTCGAGGCTCTTCCGGGCATCGCCAACGTGCTACGCAGCCCGGTGGCGGACGCCTTGGTGAATACCATCCGGGCCGCTGCGCGGCTGGGTGAGTTCCAGTTGGTGGACGCCGAAGAACTGGTCAAGTACGCGGTCCGACGGGGTTTATTGGGTGGGGAGGAAGGGGATCGGGTCCTCGCCGACGTGCACGAGGCTCATCGCAAACGGGCGGACCGGGCGGCCGATCGGGCGAAGGCGCACAAGGCCAAAGCAAAGGCCAGGGTGGTGAAGTCGGTGAAAGCCGTCAAGAAAGCGGCGAAGAACGGGAAGCGCCGCTAGCCCTCAGGTCTTGAAGTCGGTCATAACGGTGGTCAGGCGCTGGGCTCCCTGAAGGAGCTCGGCCGCAGACGAGGCCATCGCTTCCGTTGAGGCGGTCTGTTCTTCCGCGGCCGCCGTTACCTCCTCGCTCATAGACGCATGCTCGGTGGCGGTCTGCGCCGCCGCCGAGGTCTTCCGCGCAAGCTCGTCGACCATTCGGCGATGCTCCGCGGCCTGACGTACTACGTCCGCGGCGGCCGCGGTCACCAGAGCCACCGCCTCCGCGATCTGCCTGAGACCACCCGCCGCGGCCGCCGCCACCCCTTCGACGCCGCTCACTTTCACGGACCCCAGCTCCATCGTTCCGGAGACTTCACGGATCTGGTTGCGGATGTATTCGACGGTCTTGGCGACTTCTTCCGCCGCCGCCGCGCTGGAGTCGGCCAGGCGCCGCACTTCCTCAGCGACGACGGCGAAGCCGCGCCCATGTTCGCCGGCGCGCGCCGCCTCGATCGCCGCGTTCAAGGCGAGCAAGTTGGTCTGCGACGAGATCTGCTTGATGAGGTCGATGAAGTCGGTAATCGATTCGGAGAGCCGCGCCAGCTGGTGCACCTGCGTCGCGGACGTCTGGACGACCTCCCGGATCCCGAGCAGCGTCTCACCGGCGTTGTGCACGTCGGTCTGGTGGTGTCCGGCCAGATCCCGGATCCTGTCACCGAGGGCCACGACCCGCGCCGCCGCTTCGGCGTTGCCCTCGGCCGCGCGACGAAGGGTCAGGAGCACGGCATCGGCGTCCCGCATGCCGTTCACCTGCTCTTCGGCGCTCGTCGCCATGCGCACCATCGCCGTCGAGATCTCGCCGCTGGATGAGGCGAGCTGCTCGCTCATCGCCGAGAAATCGCTGGCGCTGCTGCTGATCTGGCTGGCCTCGTGCACCACGGCCTGAACGACCTGCCGGAGCCGGGCGCCCATGTCGCTCATCGCGCGCCCCAGCCGGTCGAGCTCGGTCGGCATGGCGCCCAGCTTGACGGGACGGAGATCGCCGGAGCCAAAGCGGTCGGCGGCGCCGACCAGCCGGCGGAGCGGCAGGCTGATCCATCGGTCGGTGACCCACGCGATCACGGCCGCGGCGGCAAGCGACAGGAAGAAGACCAGCCAGAGCAGCGCCCGTCGCTGATCAGCCTCGATCTTGAGCTGCCTGGCCCGGATCATCGACCGGTTGCTCTGCGCGGCGGTCAGCGCCAGCACGTCGCCGATCAGGGTGTCGGCGGCGGGCCGGGTCGTTCTCGCGAACCGGCGCGCGTCGTCCGCTCGGCCGAGGTCCGCGAACGCGTGGGCCTGAGCATAGGCCACCTCGAGGCGGGCCTGGGTCGCGCCGATGCGATTGATGATGTAACGGTCCGACGTCGTCAGGGACGTGAGCCCGCGATACCGGCGCTGGAAGGCGTAGGCCGAGTCGCCGGCGCGCAGAAAGCCGGTCTTGATGTCGGTGGTGGGCTGATCGAGATACTCCTCGGCCGACCGGATCTCGGACGATACGGAACCCACGAGGCCGTTGCCGAGCATTGTGGTCTGGAGGAGCAGGGTCACTTCCTCGTCCACCGATCGGTCGAGCGAGCGGATGGTGCCGACCGAGAGCGAGAAGAGCACGAACACGAGGGCGATGAGCACGCCCATGCCCGCCCACATCCGACTCCGCAGGCTGGCCAGCATGCTCACCCGCCCTCGGCCAGGCGGATCTCGCCGCCGCGCACGACGCCGATGTGCACCTCGCTCGCCGGCACGTCGCCCAGCGAATCGAAGACGACGGTACCGGTGACGCCCTCGAAAGCCGGCGCGGTGCCGCCGACGGCGGCCATGGCGCGCCGAATGGCGGACCGGCGGGTGCCGGATCGCGCGATCACGTCGCGCAACAGATAGATGGCGTCGTAGGTCGCGGCGGCGGGCTGGTTGGGGAGACCGGCGGCGGGATACTTGCGCCGAAAGTCTTCGACGAACTTGCGATTCGCCGGGCGATCGATGGACGGCAGGTAGGCCTGGGAGACGTATACACCTTCGGCGAGCGCGCCGGCCTCCTCGATACCCTCGAGTCCGTCGGCGCCGAGGACGGGAACGTTGATCTTGCGGCTCCGCGCCTGCCGAAGAATCTCTTCGGCCTCGCCCCGATTGCCCGCCACGACGAGGAATTGAATTCGCCCGGTCTTGGCGAGCCGATCGAGATAGAAGGAGACGTCGGGCTTGTCGCCCAGGTAGGGATCGATGGCTACGAGCTCGCCGTGGAGTCGGGTGAACTCGGCGACGAACGTCTGGCGGACGCCCCGGCCGTAGTCATCATTGAGGTACAGCACGGCGCCCCGATCGAATCCAAGCCGATTACGGATCCAGCGCGCGAGCGCGGCGCCGTGAGCGAGATCGCTCGGGCAGAGGCGAAAGGTGTAGGGGCCGACACCGCTCACGTCGGGCGACGATGACGCCGGCGACAACGCCACGACCGGATCCTCGCCGCCGTTGTACACCGGTGCCGCCGCGAGGGTCTGGCCGGAGAAGAGGTGGCCGACCACGGCCGCGACGCCCCCGTTGTACAGATCGGTGGCCACGAAGACGGCGGAATCGGAGTTCGCGAAGTCGTTGCGCTCGAGCAGCTGGATGGGGCGCCCCCCCACTCCGCCCGCGGCATTGATCTGCTCGACGGCAAGCTCCGCCGCCAGCTTCATCGGCGCGCCGACGGGATCGGTAAAGGGTCCGGCGAGGCCGATGAGCACGGGCCCGCTGGTGGAACGGCAGGCGGGCGCGGCGACGAGCGGAAGAGCGAACGCGAGAGCGCGCCCGATCTGGCGCGCGCGTCGGGAGAGGCGCTGGAGCACAGCGTGAGGGTGTGGGCGCAAGAGTCGGCGAAGATTATTCGGGCGTCTGGGAGAAGGCAATGGGGATCAGCGACTGGACCGACGGGCAGCCGGCGGCGACGTTCGACCTGCACGGACAGCGGGTGTTCGAAGCCGCTGTGAACGCCGAGCGCTTTCTACGCGCGCAGGCGCGCGCGAGGCCCGGCGCGGTCGTGCGGCTCATCACGGGACGCGGTCGATCCGGCGGTGGCGCGCCGATTCGCACGCGCACGCGGACCCTGCTCAGGCGGCTCCGCGACGAGGGGGCGATTGTGCGGGAGTATGTCCTGGAAGACGGAGAGGGCAGCTTCCTCGTGCGGCTACGACCGTGAGGCGCCCTTGCGCGCGCGCTCGCGGCCCCACGCGTCGAGCACGGCGCCGTCCACCAGCGCCACCGACGCGACCTTGCTCGTGTGGTCGATCCGCCACGTGAGCCGGATCATCCGGTTGTGCCGGACCCACTGCATGGCCCACTGCGAGCCCTGGACCCTCGCGCCCACTCGGCCGTAACGGGACTCGAGGCCGCTGCGCCACTGATCGAGCTGATCCGGCGCAACCTCGCCCGAGAGCGTGACGACGCTCGCTACGCTGTCGACGGCCGACAGCCACACTTCGACCGGGCCGCCGAAATCGGGGTCCGTCAACGTCGCGCGGCACTCGCTGATGCGGCGGTCGACGCGGGCGCGCATGCACTTGAGTGTGGTGCCGTCGAGTCGATCTACCTGGGCCGCGATGTCCGCCAGGCGCGCGCCGGCGCGGAAGCCGTGGAACTCGAGCGGACTTGCGTCGCGGGACGCGGACTGCGCCGCGAGGTTCCCGCCGGGGCCGGCGAGAAGGCAGACTGCGATGCCCAGGGCGATTCGAAGCGAACCCGACATGACCAACCTCGCCGCAATACCGTGAACGGCTTTAAGGGTGATAAACCGCTAAGGGAAGGACCGCAAGAACCAAGCCCTGTCCCCATCATGAGGAGAGGACCGCGTTCTTGCGGCCCGGAATCGGAGCAGCGCCGAAGGAGCGCTGTTGCCGGCTAGACTTTCCGCACGTTGGCGGCTTGGAGGCCCTTGGGACCCTCGACGACCTCGAACTCGACGTTGTCGCCCTCGGAAAGCGAGCGGAAGCCCTCCGCGACGATCGCCGTGTGGTGAACGAACACGTCCTTGCCGCCGTCCTGCGCGATGAAGCCGAACCCCTTCGCGTCGTTGAACCACTTGACCGTGCCCTTCGGCATTGCCACAACCTCATGAAGATGGAGCCCGACGGCTCCGGGAAACCCCGGCCCTCGTGGCCGGGGCATGAATAAAAAAGCCGACCGACACGTTGCGCGGGCGGCTGCTTGTTGCCGAGTGCTAGGCGGGCTGGACCAGGTGAAGCATAGGCATAAGGTCCGGCCCGACGGGAGCCTTGTCAAGACGCCGGGCCGATCAGCGGAGGACCACGCCCGCCTTCCGGAGCTCGTGGCCCAGCAGCCACCGCTTGGCCTCGATCCCCCCGCTGTAGCCCACCAGGCTCCCGTCCTTACCCACGACCCGGTGGCAGGGGATCAGGAGGGCCAGATGGTTGGCGGCAATCAGCCAGCCGATCTGGCGGGGGTGGAGTCCCGTGGCCCTGGCAACGTCCTCGTATGAGCGGGTTTCGCCGAAGCGGATTCTTCGCAGCGTCTTGTAGACCGCTACCTGGGCCGGCGACAGATCGAACCATTGCCGGAGGTACCGGGGGAACGCGAACGGCACCGGGACCCCGGCGAAGTACTGATCCAGCCAGTCGGTGGTCCGGGTGCAGGTCCCCTGGATAATGTGCAGCTCGGGCACGGCGGCGCGCAGGCGGACGGTCCAGCGTATCCGATCGGCCCGATGCGGAAACTCCACCGCGAGCGGACCCTCCGCGCACTCGATCACGGTGAGCGCGCCGATCGGCGAGGTATAGGACGTCCACTCCACGCGCAATACCGGCTCCGCGGTGCGGGGATACTGGGAAACGTAGCCCCCGCTTAGCTTCCACGCATGTCCGCTCCTCAGACAATCGTCGTCCGCACTTTCGCCGATCGGGCGGAGGGCCTTTCGCATTTCGTGCTGCGAGCCGGCGAGGCACCCCGCCTGCTGGCGTTCGATGATGCCCTGGGCTGCCCGATGGAGACCGCATTGGCCGCGCTCGAGTGGACGGGGGCCGTCGGGATTCTGATGGACGATGACCTCCTGCACGCGGCGCGGCTCACGAGCGAGACCGCCGCCGCGGTAATCGAGCGCAAGACGCAGGGTGAGCGGCGATACGTGTACCTCGGACCGCGATTGGACGCGCCCCCGATGGACGTGTTCGAGGGTGCGGTGCTGTTCGACGAGCCGGGCGTAAAGGCCGTCGAGTTCACCCAGCGCGCGCACGGGCTGGCTCACTTTCTTCGGGCCACCTCCGGCGCGGGAGCACTGTTGGCGCTTCTCGGACGGCGGGCGCCGGAAATCCGGCACCTGCGCCGCTGGCTCGGGGCGGTGATGAAGGAGCTGGACTATCCGCGGCCGCTCATGGCGGGCTGGTTTGCGGCGACGGCGGCGGGCTGCCTCTTCGGGCCGACGGAGGGAGAGCCCAACTACCGCTACATCGAGGCGGGCCTGGAATCCTGATCGTTCGGCTGGCTGTCGACAACTTGAAATGCACATCTCCACATGCTGTGGACGGGAGCGGTAGGTGTCGGCGGCTCCTCAGTTTATTTGTCCACATTGCACCTGCCACGTAGCGTTGTAACCCGAATAAATACGGGCACTTGCGGGATCGAACACCGCGCGCGATGTTCTCGCTTCGATTTCACGATGCCAGGTTGGAACTCCCCGTTCGGGCCTGGGATCGGGAAGTCGGGCGAGTCGAGTGCTCGGGGGGAGGCGCCGATACTGCGCGTGTCGGCATCCGTTGATCCCGGACTACCGATTCGACCGGGCAGAGCCAGTCGCGTGCTTTGCCCTCTCCGATCCGGCGCCTCGGAGAGCCGTGCGAAGGGTCGGTCCGCGACCCGATCCGACTCGCAGCGCCCGCATAGACGAACCAGGTGGGACGGCCATCCGGCCTGGGGATCGTTACCGAGGCCCTGCCTCGCCCTCCCGAGTGCAACGCTCGGTGGCAGGCTGGAGAAGAACGGCGGCCTGCCGGCCCCGACTTCGGAAAGTCCGTGTGTGGGACGGCCGCCTAGCCACGACTAGGCGGCTGTTCCGCTTTCACGACGTGGCGCGGTCGGCCGCAAATTCTCCTCCCCCGCGATACACTCTCCGCCGCTCCAGCTGCCAGATCCGCGCACTCAATTGCCCGGCGCCGTTGAAGTTCGCCGGATCGCGCAGCGCCTCGGCCATGCTCGCGCTCTTGGCGCTGGCATTGTCCGCGTAGTGGAGAACTTCCGCTTCGAGGGTCATGGGCTCGACAGCAGCGCCGAACTCGAGTCTGCCGTGATGACTCAGCACCAAGTGGAGCAGCAGGTCAAGCTCACGCGGGCTACAGGGCGGCATGGGTGCCTCCCGAATCTTGCGATCGAGCATCAGTGCGCCCAGCGCGACGTGGCCGAGCAGCGCCCCAGCCGGCGACACCTCGAAGGCGGCGGACCAGGTGTACGCCTCGAGCTTGCCGATGTCGTGGAGCAGCGCGCCCGCGAGAACCAGATCGCGGTCGCCCCCGGCAACCATGGCGATGGTGCGTCCGATACTGGCGACCTCGAAGGTGTGCCGGAGGAGGCCGCCCAGCGCAGCGTGATGTCCCGACGGGCTCGCGGGACACTTCTGATACAGCCGGCGAAAGACCGGATCGTCATAGAACAGGGCCGTGGCACGCCTGAGCCCGGCTGACCGAATCCCGGCGCGCCAGCGATCGAGCACGGTCCAGCAGGAATGCGCGTCGGCGAGTGCGGGGAGCAGGTTCTGCGGATCGACCAGATCCTTCGACGTTGTGTGGATGCGCTCGATGTCGAGCTGCCGACGCCCGCGGAACGTACCGATCCGACCGGACACCTCCACTACGCTGCCCACCGCCAGCTCCGCCGCTCGATGCCGCCCCTCGTCCCAGAGCGGAGCGCTTGGAAGGCGCCCGGAGGCGTTCGCGAGCGTGAGCAGCGTTGCAGGGCGGGAGCCCAGCCGGCGGCGCTCGACCTCCACCACGAGCAGATGGGCCTTGACCCGCGCGCCGGGGGCCAGCGTCGAGAGACAGGGATGTGTGAGCGTCGTCACGATGCTCAGCGCGGGCGCGCCCGGTGATGGCCCGCGCTCCAAGTCAGGACTACCTTGCGCTGCATGGGTCTGGTTCTCCATGTGCTGGTACTCGAGCGTGATGCGGAGCGGCGACGCTTCGTTGGCGACGCGCTGCGCGCGGCGGGAATTCGCGTTTTCGAGGCGGGCGATCCAGGTGCCGCCGCGGCCTCGCTCGACACCGCAGCCCTCGACGCGGCCGTCGTTTCGCTGACGTGGCCGGAGCTTGATGCCGCGACGTTCCGGGCCGTGATCTGTCCATCGACGCCCGGCTTGCCCGTCTCCCTTGACGCTGCCGAGCGCGCGCACATTGCGCGAACGCTGGCGCACACCGCCGGCAACCGGCGCCAGGCGGCGCTGCTTCTGGGAATTTCGCGGTCGACGCTGTTGCACAAGATCCGGAAGTACGGACTGGGCGACGTGCGGGGGCAAACCCGGACCGATGGAGATGGCTGATGCGGAATGGCCGAGCAGGGTGGAGGCTGGCGATTCTGGCCCTGGGTTTGTGGCCGGCGGAGCTGCACGCTCAATCCACGCATCCGGTGGCGAACGGCACCGTGACAGAGGGCACGCTCAGCTTCGATGGACACGCCTCGGCGGGGGACTTCACGGGAACGACGACTAACGTGGCCGGCGAGATGAAGGGTGCCGAGGGGATCGAAGGCGTGCGGGGTTGGGTGGAGGCGCCCGTGGCGACACTCAAGACCGGAAATGACCGGCGAGACCGCGACCTGAACAAGTCGATGGAGAGCGACAAGTATCCAACGATGCGCTTCGACCTCGACGCGGTTACGGTGAGCGGCACCGGCGACAGCGTGCCGGCCACGCTCAA
>DATBQV010000298.1:0-6299 GCA_036560625.1 Gemmatimonadales bacterium | reverse complement strand
TTCTCGTTCCGCTCGCGGTCGAGCGCCTGGGTGGCTTTCGCGGCCCGCGCGGCGATCGCATCGCGGTCGGCGGCCGACCCATTGTCACCGGCGTCCGCGGCGGGGCGATCATCGCGCGTCTTGGCGGTCGCCAGGTTGGTCGGCTGTGGTTGCTGGCGGGCCGGCTGCGCCTTGCTCGGCGGTGCCGGCTGCGCCTTGGTCGGCGGTGCCGGTGTTGGCGCGCTGCCCTGCTGAGCGGTCGGGGCCGTCCCGAGGCCGCTGGCCGGAGCCGGCGTCGCGCCTCCCTGCGCGAGCGGCCCGGACGGCTGCGCCTGACCGGCCCCTGCGGCCCGCGCGGCAGCCATGGAATCGGTCACGGTGATCGGCGTGCTGAACTCCTCCGGCCGGATCCGAAGCATGCCGGCTGGCTTCTTGTCGTACATCCCCATTTGCACCTGCACCCCGAACACCCCGGCCCCGACCACCACCAGGACTCCGGCAGCCCACGCGAGGACCTTGAGCCGGCTCCGGCGGACCTCGGCGGCTGTGGGGTTGTTCGGGATCAGAACCGCCGAATCCACGGGCGGGAGCCGCGTGGCGGCGGGAACCGCCAGCGGCGGATCCGGGGGCGGCCGAACCGGGCGGGGTCCGAGCCGGTCGGCGACCGCCGCGGACGGCTCCAGCGCGCTGACCAGCCGCTCGGTTTCGGCGAGGAGTTTCCGGGCCGAATCCAGGCGCGCGGAGCACGCCGGACAGGTCGCGAAGTGCGTCTGGACTTCGACGACTTCGGCCGGTGCCAGCTCGCCGTCGAGCAGGGCGTGGAGGGTTCCTTCGTCAACGTGCGACATTCTTGCTCGTGCCCTCTAGATCATGATACGCGTCGGCCAATCGGCGTCGCGCGCGCGCCAGCGTCGTGCCGACCGCGCCTTTCGCGAGCCCCAAGGTCTCCGCGATTTCGTCGTAATTGAAGCCCTCGGCCTTGAGGAGCAAGGCTTCCCGATCCCGCTCCGCCAGCTGGGCGAGGGCTGCCCGGACCCGCCCCACCTGATCGTCCCGCTCGAAGGCCACATCCGGGCCCGGCTCGGGTTCCGCCTCGTTCTTGAGCAGCTGGAGCCGCCGGCCCTGGCGCAGGCCCTTCCGGGCATCCTCCCGCACCAGATTGAGCGCGACGGCGAACAACCACGGGCGGGGGTTCCGGGGCGGGGCGACCACCGCCCGGGCGAACGTCTCCTGGGCGATGTCCTCCGCGCGATCGCGGTCGCCCGTCCGGCGCCAGAGCATCCGGACGAGCGACTCGTGATACGTCTCGAACAACTGACCGACGTCGCCGGTCATGCCGTGGTCGCGCTCACATTCAGACCCCGCAGTCACTTGGAGGCTATCGCGGTGGGCCCCGTCCGTCCACTATTTCCGCTGCTTTGCCGGCTCCCGGCACCCCCGCCGGCCCGGCGATATTGCCGCAGGACGCGGGCCAATCCGGGTCCCGCGTGGCTGGAGATGCCCGGGACGGCGCCGTTTGCACCCATGGCGCCGGCGGGCTGCCCCCCGGAGGGGCCGTCCGCCGCTCCCGCCCCCCCTCCCCCCCGGCTACCTTTGACGCGCACCCCGCAGGCGAGGACTGATGCAGACTGAAGCCCTTACCGCCCCCTCCGCCGTCGCCGACACGTTCCCGATCAACGGCACCGACTACATCGAGTTCTATGTCGGCAACGCGAAGCAGGCGTCGATCTACTACCGGACCGCCTTTGGCTATCGGGTGGTGGCCTATCGCGGGCCGGAAACCGGCGTCCGGGACCGGGTGAGCTATGTCCTGGAGCAGGACAAGGTGCGGCTGGTGCTCACGACCGCCCTTCGCCCGGATCACCCGGTCGCGACCCACGTCCAGCTCCACGGGGACGGGGTCAAGGACATCGCGCTCTGGGTGGACGACGCCCGGGTCGCCTACAAGAAGGCGATCGAGCGAGGGGCGCAATCGGCCTACGAGCCCACGATGCTGCGCGACGCCGACGGCGAGGTGGTGACGGCCGGGATCCGCACCTACGGCGAGACGATCCACTCGTTGGTCGAGCGGCGGAACTATCGCGGCCCGTTCATGCCCGGCTTCATGCCACTGGAGAGTCAGTACAATCCCGAGGCGGTCGGTCTGAAGTACGTGGACCACTGCGTCGGGAACGTCGAGCTGGGGGCGATGAACCGCTGGGTCGAGTACTACTCGAAGGTGCTGGGCTTCTACAACCTGATCTCGTTCGACGACAAGACTATTTCGACCGAATACTCGGCCCTCATGTCCAAGGTTGTCTCCAACGGCAACGGCCGGATCAAGTTCCCGCTCAACGAGCCGGCGCAGGGGCGAAAGAAATCCCAGATCGACGAGTACCTGGAGTTCTACCGCGGACCCGGAGTCCAGCACATCGCGATCGCCACCGACGACATCGTGCGCACGGTGACGGCGATGCGGGACCGGGGCGTCGATTTCCTGCGGGTGCCGACGACCTACTACGATACGGTGTTGGACCGGGTGGGCCGGATCGACGAGGACATCGCGCCGCTCCGCGATCTGGGCATCCTGGTGGACCGCGACGACGAGGGCTACCTGCTCCAGATCTTCACCAAGCCGGTGGAAGACCGCCCGACGCTCTTCTACGAGATCATTCAGCGCAAAGGCGCCAAGAGCTTCGGCGCGGGCAACTTCAAGGCCCTGTTCGAGGCGATCGAGCGGGAGCAGGCGGCGAGAGGAAACCTGTAAGCGATGCCGATATATCACAGCCTCGGCCAGTTCCCCAAGAAGCGGCACACGGTCTTCCGGAAGCCGGATGGGGGGATCCACGCCGAAGAACTGATGGGGCACGAGGGGTTCGTCGGGACCTCGTCCCTGCTGTATCACGTCCATCCCCCCACCACGGTGAAATCCGCCCGGCGGGTGAAAGAGATCGTGTGGGAGAAGGACGACGATACCTCGCTCCGCCACCGGCACTTTCTCACGTCCCGGGCCAAGAAGGGCGGGAGTCCGACGCTCGACCGCGTCCCCATCCTCTTCAACCAGGACATCGGGATGCTGTACGTCGAGCCGGACGAGCAGGACGCGCACTTCTACCGGAACTCGATGGCCGACGAGGTGGCGTACGTGGTCGAGGGGAAGGGCGTGCTCGAGTCGGTGTTCGGGGACCTGCCCTACCAGGGCGGCGACTACATCGTCATCCATCGGAACATCACGCACCGGTGGCGTCTGGACCTGGCGGCCGGGCCGACCAAGCTGCTGGTGTTCGAGAGCCGGGGCCACGTCCGCTGGCCCAAGCGCTACCGGAACGAGTTCGGCCAGCTGCTGGAGGGGGCGCCGTACTCCGAGCGCGACATCCGCCGCCCGAGCGAGCTCCGGACCCACGATGAGCGCGGCGACTTCCCCATCCTCGTCAAGCAGTACGACGCGTTCAACGAGCTGATGCTCGACCACCATCCGTTCGACGTGGTGGGCTGGGACGGGTACTTCTACCCCTGGATCTTCAACATCAACGACTTCGAGCCGATCGTAGGCCGGATTCACCAGCCGCCGCCGGTGCACCAGACCTTCCAGGGCGACGGGTTCGTGATCTGCAGCTTCTGCCCGCGGCCGTACGACTTCGACCCCAACGCGGTGCCCGCGCCGTATAACCACAGCAACGTGGACTCGGACGAGGTCCTGTTCTATGCCTCGAGCGAGTTCATGAGTCGGAAGGGGATCGAATACGGGAGCATTACCCATCACCCGGACGGCCTGCCGCACGGGCCGCATCCGGGGCGGGCCGAGGCCAGCATCGGGCAGAAGTTCACGAACGAGCTGGCGGTGATGATGGACAGCTTCCGCCCGCTGCACGTGGCCAAGCCTGCCGTGGCCTTCGAGGACCCGAACTACCACCGATCGTGGGTCGAGCAGCAGCACGCCGCGTTCAACCCACCCACGTCCTGACGTAGCGCGACCCCTCGATCCGCGCCAGCGACACCTCGGTCCGCTGAGGAACCGGTCGGGGCGTCGGTGGCGTCGGCGAAGGGCCGCTCGGCGGCGTGATGCACTCCATGTGCCAGCCGACCCGCTCGAAGTAAGCCGCTATCGCTCCCGCACATCACGAAAATCGTTCGCCGCCGCCCGTCGCGCCGCCGCCGCATTTCGCCTTTAACTCGTCGCGGTTGACCCTCGCCTTCCGTGCGCTTGATTTCCCGGCGCATGGAACAGCCTCTGTGGACCCCGGCTCCTGAGCGGGTCGCGCGCGCCAATCTGACCCACTTTGCGAAGGCGCACGCGCCCGCAGCCGGGGACTTTCAGGCGCTTTACGCCTGGTCGGTCGCGCACCCGGCCGATTTCTGGTCGGCGGTATGGGGCTTTACGGGGGTCGTGGCGGACGAACGGCCCGCGGGTCCTCCCTGGGAGGCGGTTCTCGACGGGGGTGAGCGGATGGCACCGCCCGATCCCACCCTCGGCCCCCGCTGGTTTCGGGGTGCCCGGCTCAACTTCGCCGAAAATCTGCTGCGCCGGCGCGACAACCACCCCGCCCTCGTGTTCTGGAACGAGCTGGGACGGCGGCGGACCCTCACGTTTGCCGAGCTGGCGGCGGAGGTGGCCTTGGTGGCGGCAGGGCTTCGGGACGTGGGAATCGGTCCCGGGGACCGGGTCGCGGGCTTCCTTCCGAACCTCCCGGAGGCGGTCATCGCCATGCTCGCCACGGCGAGCCTCGGCGCCGTGTGGTCATCCTGCTCGCCCGACTTCGGGGCCAACGGGGTGCTGGACCGGTTCGGGCAGATCCAGCCCCGGGTCCTGTTCTGTGCCGATGGCTATCGGTACGCGGGCAAGGAAACCGACTCGCTCGCCCGGGTGCGGGAGGTGCGGGAGCAGATCGCTTCGATCAAGCGCGTGGTGGTGGTCGGGTACCTCGCGCAGCAACCCTCGGTCGGCGGGATCCGCGATGCCGTGCGGTGGCAGGACTTCGTCCGCGGCCATGAACCCGGCCCCCCCACGTTCGCGCGACTGCCGTTCGATCACCCGCTCTACATCATGTACTCCTCCGGCACGACCGGGTTGCCGAAGTGCATGGTGCATGGGGCGGGGGGGACCCTGCTCCAGCACCTGAAGGAGCTGGTCCTCCACACCGACCTCTCGCGGGACGATCGGATCTTCTACTTCACCACCTGCGGGTGGATGATGTGGAATTGGATGGTCTCGAGTCTGGCGGTCGGGGCGACGGTAGTGCTCTATGACGGTGCGCCGTTGCTGCCTCCGACGATTCTCTGGGACATGGCGGAGGCGGAGGGGGTCACGATCTTCGGGACCAGCGCCAAGTACCTCGCGCTCGCGGAAAAGGAGGGGCTCGAGCCCGGCCGCAGCCACGACCTGACTCGACTCCGCGCCATTCTCTCGACCGGCAGCCCGCTCGTGAGCCATAGCTTCGACTACGTGTACGGGCGAATCAAGCGCGACGTGCATCTCGCGAGCGTGAGCGGCGGCACCGACATCATTTCGTGCTTCGCCCTGGGCAATCCGATCGCCCCCGTCTGGCGGGGCGAGCTTCAGACGCGCGGCCTCGGCATGGCGGTCGACGTTTTCGATCCCGATGGGCGACCGGTTCGGGGGCAGGCGGGTGAGCTGGTCTGCACTCGGCCGTTCCCCAGCATGCCGGTGGCG
This sequence comes from Gemmatimonadales bacterium, assembly GCA_036560625.1. GTDB lineage: Bacteria > Gemmatimonadota > Gemmatimonadetes > Gemmatimonadales > GWC2-71-9 > DASQPE01. The sequence continues at coordinate 670 of DATBQV010000298.1, read as the reverse complement.
TTCTGGGACGATCCGGACGGCTCGAAGTATCGCTTGGCGTACTTTGATTTCTTTCCCGGGGTCTGGCGGCACGGTGACTGGGCGGAGCTGACCCCGCACGACGGTCTCGTCATCCACGGGCGCAGCGACGCGACGCTGAATCCCGGCGGCGTGCGCATCGGGACGGCCGAGATCTACCGGCAGGTGGAGCAGCTGCCCGAGATCGTCGAAAGTCTGGTGGTGGGGCAGGACTGGCGGGGCGACGTGCGCATCGTGCTGTTCGTGCGCCTGCGCGAGGGCCTGACGCTGGACGAGCGGCTACGCGACACGATTCGCCGCCGCATCCGGGAGCACGCGAGCCCGCACCACGTGCCGAAGAAGATTCTCCAGGTGCCCGACATCCCTCGCACCATCAGCGGCAAGATCACCGAGCTGGCGGTGCGCGACGTCATTCACGGTCGCGAGGTGCGGAACCGGGACGCGCTGGCCAACCCGCAGGCGCTCGATCTATATCGTGGGTTAGAGGAATTGATGACCTGATCGGCGCGTTGCGGGTATCGCGGGGTCCGCGTGATCCGGCCCGCAGTCGCGGGCACTCGGAGGATCTTCGCCATGCGAAGCCCCGCGTGCTTCCCGACAGGATGACGGGGCAGGCTGGGAAGACGCACTACGATTCGATGTAACGCCCGCT
>DATBQV010000297.1:0-4193 GCA_036560625.1 Gemmatimonadales bacterium | reverse complement strand
GCGGAAGTTCCGGATCAAGGGGCTGGGGATCGAGCGGAACGGACGCCGCGGCGATCAGCTCGTGGAGATCCGGGTGACGCTGCCGGATCACCTGACGGCGGAAGAGCAGGACCTGGTAAAGAAACTCGCCGAAATGGGAGGGATGACCTACTAGCCCCGCACCGCCTCCGCCAGGATCCGGTGGGTGCCCCGCTCGGTGTCGGGGCTGGAGGGCTTCCGCTGGACGTACGTGCCATCCGCACCGAGATCCCACGCCTGCCGGTTGTCGCTCCACATCAGCTCGAGCAACGTCCTGATCGTCTGGCGGTGGGCGGGGTTCTGGATCGGCAGCACGCACTCGATCCGCCGGTCGAGATTGCGCGGCATCCAGTCCGCGGAGCCGATGTAGACCTCCTCCTGGCCGCCGTTCAGGAAGTAGAACGCCCGGGAATGCTCCAGGAAGCGCCCGATGATGCTGATCACCCGGATGGTGTCGCTCACGCCGGCAAGTCCGGGGCGAAGACAGCAGATGCCGCGGACGATGAGATCGATCGGCACGCCCGCGCGGGAGGCCTCGTACAGGGCGGCGATGATGTCCGGGTGCACCAGCGCGTTCATCTTCGCGAAGATGCGCGCCGGCCGTCCGGCCTCCCGGTGGCGGATCTCCCGGCGGATCATCTCGATGAACCGCTCCCGCATGCCCCGCGGCGCCACGATGAGCTTGCGGTAACCGGCGGGTTGCGCGAACCCGGTGAGCACGTTGAAGAGGTCGGTAAGATCCGCGCCCAGCTCGGGATCGTCCGAGAGGAGGCCGAAGTCGGTGTAGAGCCGAGCGGTCTTGGGGTTGTAGTTGCCGGTTCCGATGTGCACGTACCGGCGCATTGAGTCGCCCTCCCGCCGCACGACCAGCATGACCTTCGCGTGGGTCTTGAGCCCGGCCACGCCGTAGCTCACGTGCACGCCCACGTCCTCCAGCCGCTGCGCCCAGATGATGTTGTTCTCCTCGTCGAACCGCGCCTGCAGCTCGATCAGCACCGCCACCTGCTTGCCGCGCTCGGCGGCATGCGCCAGCGTCCGGGCGATGCTCGAGTCGCCCCCCGTCCGATAGAGCGTCAGCTTGATGGCGACAACGTCCGGATCGTCGGCCGCGGTCTGGATGAAGCGCTCCACGGAGGTGGCGAAGCTGTCGTACGGGTGCTGGAGAAGAACATCCCCCTCCTTGATCACGTCGAAGATGCTTCGCGTGCCCGCAAGCCTGGGCTGGGTGCCCGGATGAAACGGCGGATCGTGCAGCGCGGGGATATCGAGCGACGAGAGGCTCATCAAATCCGCGGTGTCGAGCAGCCCGTCCACTTCGTAGATGTCATCCGCGGTGAGCGGCTGCGCCGGTTGCTCCTGCTCTTCCGTGAACTCGGCGAGGAGCAGTTGTCGAAGCGAGGGCGGCATGAGCCCGTCCACCTCGATCCGCACCACCTCGGCGAAGCGGCGGTTCCGGACCTCCTCCTGGATCAGGCTCAGCAGGTCCTCGCCCTCGTCGCTGTCGGCGATCTGAAGGTCCGTGTTCCGCGTGATCCGGAACGCGTACCACCCCAGGATCTCGACGCCCGGAAAGAGCATTTCCAGGCTCGCGCCGATCACCTGCTCCAACGGGACGAACCGGTTCGGCGTGGTGAGCGGGACCCACCGCGGCAGGATCTTCGGCACCTTCACTCTGGCGAAGCGCTCCTCGCCGTCCGTGCCCCGCAGCGCGACCGCCAATGACAGGCTGAGGTTCGAGATGTAGGGGAAGGGGTGTCCCGGATCGACGGCAAGCGGCGTCAGGACCGGAAAGACGTTCGCCTGGAAATAGCGATCGAGGTGCTCCCGGTCCGCGAGGGGCAGCTCCGGAACCCGGAGGCGGAGGTCGACGCCCTGATCGGCGAGGGCCGGGATCAGGTCGTACATCAGCGAGTGGCTGTGCTGGCGGCACAACTCCCGGACCGTTGCCGAGATCGCGCGCAGCTGGTCTTCGGGGGTCATCCCGTCGGCGGTCCGCTCCATGATCCCGGCCGCCAGCTGCTGCTTGAGCCCCGCGACCCGCACCTGGAAAAACTCGTCGAGGTTGCTGCTGAAGATTCCGAGGAACTTGAGCCGCTCGAGCAGCGGTGTGCGTGAGTCGAGCGCCTCGTGCAGCACCCTGCGGTTGAACTCGAGCCAGCTCAGCTCCCGATTGAGATACAGCGACGCGTGCCGGAGATCGATCGGCGCCGCGTCGCTGGCCACGGGAAGAAGCGGAGAGACCTGGGTCACGGTCTCAATGTACGCGGCGGGGCCGCCACCGGGAATTCACGGTGTAACGACCGTGTAACAGATTGTGGCAGCAGCGGTTAGCCATCTGCCGCCCGGCCCACGAAGAGGGTGAGCACCGTGCTGACGATGCCGATCACGAGGCCACCGAGCAGCGCGGGAAGAAACCCGTCGACCTGGAATCCAAGGGCGAACCGGGTGGACAGCCACGAGGTAAGCCAGAGCATCACCGCGTTGATCACCAGCAGGAAGAGCCCGAGCGTAACCACGATGAGGGGGCAGCTCAGCAACGTGAGGATCGGGCGCACCACCGCGTTCACCAGCCCGAACACGAAGGCGACCAGCAGCAACTGGCCGATCCCGCCGGTGAAGTGCATGCCCGGGATCAGCTTCACGGCCGCGAACAGCGCGACCGCGTTGATCAGCAGACGAATGAGGATGTGGCGCATGGACTCGCTCAGCTAAGGTGACAATTGCACGAGGGGGCGGTCTTGCTTACGCGATGACCCCGCCACCCAGGACCCGGCCGCCGGGGCCGTACAGAACGCCGGACTGACCGGGCGTGATCGCCCGCACCGGCTCCCCGAGCGCGAGCTGCAGCACCGCGCCGGCCGCGAGGACCGTCGCGGGCACCGCGGCGGCCCGATAGCGGAGCTGGACCGTACAGGCGGCGCCGGCCTCGAGCGGCTCGCCCAGCCAGTTCAGCTCCTCGAGATCGACTCGGCGTCCACCCAACTCCTCAGCGGTGCCCACGACGACCTCGCGCGTGGCCGGGCGGATCGCCACGACGTAGCGAGGGGCCCGCGACCCGCCCGGCAGTCCGCGGCGCTGCCCCACGGTGAAGCGGGCGAAGCCATCGTGCTCGCCGATCACTTCACCCGACGTCGTAACCACGGCGCCCCGTGCCAGTGCCGGGGCGTCCGGCGGCAGATGCCGCTCGAGTACCGCGGCGTAGTCGTCGTCCGGCACGAAGCAGATCTCCACCGATTCCTTCTTGTCCGCCGTGACCAGACCGAGCCGGCGCGCGTACGCGCGAGTCTCCTGCTTGCTCAGCTCACCCACCGGCGTGAGCATCCGCGCCACCACGGCGCGGTCGATCCCCCAGAGGAAGTAGCTCTGGTCCTTGCGCGGGTCGCGACCCCGGTAGAGCGCGCCGTCGCGGGCGACGGCGTAGTGACCGGTGGCAATGTGGCGACAGTCGAGCGCGTCGGCGTGGGCGAGCAGATCGCGGAACTTGGTGAACGAGTTGCATCGGACGCACGGAATCGGGGTGCGGCCGCGACTGTATTCGTCCACGAAGTTGCGGATGACGTGAAGGTTGAAGCGATCCTCGAAATTGAGGACGTAGTGCGGGATGCCGAGCGTATGCGCGACGCTCCGCGCGTCCTCGATCGAGTCGAGTGAGCAGCAGGGGCGGTCAGGCACCGAGTCGCCGTAGCAGAAGAGCTTCATCGTGGCGCCGACCACGTCGTAGCCCTGCTCGACGAGGCGCGCCGCGGCGACGGAGCTGTCCACTCCGCCCGACATGGCCACCAGCACGCGCTCAGGCACGGGCCATCACTCCGGCAAGCGCCCGGACCTTGGCAACGATTCCGGGGAAGACCTCGGCGACCCGATCGATGTCGGGCTCGGTCGTCTCGCGGCCCAGGCTCAAGCGGAGCGCGCAGGCGGCGAGGCTGGCCGGGATGCCCATGGCGACCAGAACCGGAGACGGGTCGGTGGCACCGCTGGTGCAGGCCGAGCCGCTGGACACGGCGATCCCGGCGAGGTCGAGATGCATCAACAGCGCGCCGGAATCGGCGCCAGGCACCCACACGTTGAGAATGTGCGGCACCCGCTCGGCCCGTTCCGCCGTCACGATGAGGTCCGGCAGCGACGCGGTCAGCCGCTCGGCCAGCCGGTTCCGCAAGCCGGCCAGGCGGCACGCG
>DATBQV010000296.1:0-1633 GCA_036560625.1 Gemmatimonadales bacterium | reverse complement strand
CCCAGCGGCAGCGCGCCGTCGGCGGCGTGCTGGGCCTTGGCAAAGGCCATCCCGAACGAGTCGGCAATGCCCATGACCTCACCGGTCGAGCGCATCTCCGGTCCCAGGATCGAATCCACGCCGGGCAGCTTGGTGAAGGGGAAGACCGCCTCCTTCACCGCCACGTACGGATGGAGCACGTCGTCGTGGAGACCCAGATCGGCGAGCGTCTTGCCGACCATCACCGACGCCGCCAGGCTCGCGAGCGGAACGCCGGTGGTCTTCGAGACGAACGGGATCGTGCGGGACCCGCGCGGATTCACCTCCAGCACGTGCACCACGCCGTCCTTGATCGCATACTGCGCGTTGATGAGTCCCACGACGCCCAGCCGCTCGGCGAATGCGCGCGTATACCGGCGCATCTCCTCTACCTGCCGGTCGGTGATGAGATAGGGCGGCAGCACGCACGCGGAATCACCCGAGTGAATGCCCGCGTCCTCGATGTGCTGCATCACCCCGCCGATCACGCAGCAGGTGCCGTCGGCGATCGCGTCGACGTCGGCCTCGAACGCGTCCTCCAGGAAGCGATCGATGAGGACCGGGTGCTCCGGCGCCACCCGGGCCGCCTTCGCGAAGTAGCTGCGGAGCGACGGCTCGTCGTAGACGATCTCCATGGCCCGGCCGCCGAGCACGTACGACGGCCGCACCAGCACGGGGTAGCCCACGCGTCCCGCGACCGCGACCGCCTCGTCCACCGAGGTTGCGGTTCCGCTCGGCGGCTGCGCCACGCCCAGCTCCCGGGCCAGTGCTGCGAAGCGCTTCCGGTCTTCCGCCGCGTCGATCGCATCGGGCGTGGTGCCGAGGATCTGCACGCCTTCCCGCTCCAGGGCCCGCGCCAGTCGAAGCGGCGTCTGGCCGCCGAGCTGGACCACGACGCCGAGCGGGCGCTCGAGCTGCACGATCTCCAGCACGTCTTCGAGCGTCAGCGGCTCGAAGTAGAGCGCATCGGAGATGTCGAAGTCCGTGGAGACGGTCTCGGGGTTGGAGTTCACCATCACCGTGCGGTAGCCCATCTCACGGAACGCCAGCGCCGCCCGCACACACATGTAGTCGAACTCGACTCCCTGCCCGATCCGGTTGGGTCCGCTGCCCAGAATCACGACCGTCTGGTCGCCCGCGGCGGCGGATTCGTTCTCTTCGTCGTAGCTCGAGTAGAGATAGGGCGTGGACGACGGGAATTCGCCCGCGCAGGTATCGACCGTCTTGTATGCCGGACGGATGCCGAGCGCGTGCCGCCGCGCGCGGATCGTGCCCTCGGCCACCCCGACGAGGTCGGCCAGCTGACAGTCGGAGAAGCCCTGGCGCTTCATCGCCCGCAGGGCGACCCGTTCCTGGTCCTCACCCGCCCAGCCCGTGGTCCAGCTGACGGTCCATTCACGCTCCGCCGCCAGCAGGTCGTCCAGCTGCCACACGAACCAGGGGTCGATCCCGCTGCGCTCGGCGATGGTCTCGACCGGGATGCCGGCCGCCAGCGCGTGCTTGATCTGGAAGATGCGCTCCGGAGTGGGCGTGCGGAGCGCCGCCAGCAGCGTCTCCCGCTCCGTGCTCTCGAGGCGGTCATCCGCCAGCGTCGGGCCTGTCACCCAGCCGGATC
>DATBQV010000295.1:0-6606 GCA_036560625.1 Gemmatimonadales bacterium | reverse complement strand
AAGATCGCGTCGCGGCTGGGGACCTCTTCGCCCAGCTTCCGGGCGATCTCGAGGTGGTGCGCGGCCTCGCGCCAGGCGCGCGCGACCTCGTCGGCGTCGGGGCCGGCAGCTTCCTGGACGACGAAGGTGTCGGCGGGGAGGAGCTCGAGAAGGGTGCGGCGCTGGGCGAGCGTCGCGCGGTTGGGCGGCTCGGCCGTGGTCTTAGCCGGCGGAGTCGGGGCGGGGAGGCCCGGGGCGGGCTGGCCAAGCCCCGCCAACCCCAGCCCGCCCAGGACCTCACCCGCTCCCGCCTCCGCTCTCGCATCCACCGCGCCCGGCGCGACTCCCTCCTCCGCCTCCTCGCGCACGCCCACCGTCGTGATCGGCAGCACCGTCACCGCCGTCAGCTCCTCCAGTGACCGCTGGCTCGTCAGATCGAAGCCGCGCAGGGACGAGATCTCGTCGCCCCACCACTCGGCCCGCGCCGGCGCGGCCATGCCGAAACCGTACACGTCCACGATCCCGCCGCGGACGCTGAACTCGGCGACTTCGGTCACGGTCGGCACGCGGCGATACCCCATCCGCTCGAGCGCCGCCACGACGTCGCGCAGCGGCTGCCGCGCGCCCACCGCGAGCGGAAGGGTCAGCTGATCGAGCGCCGCGGGCACCAGCGTGCGCTCCGCCGTCGCGCGCGCGGTGGTCACCAGAATCCGCAGCCGTCCCCGGAGCAGCGCCTCGATCGTCTCCGCCCGCTCGCCGGCGATCTCGTAGTGCGGCTCGTCTTCGCCCAGCGCCTCGCGCTGGGGATAGAGCGCCACCGGCGCGTCGGTGAGCAACGTCAGGTCGCCGAGCCAGCGCTCGGCGTCACCGGGCGACGGGGCCACCACGACGAAGAGGCGCTGAGGGAGCGAGCGCACGAGCCACGCGGTCAGCACGGCCCCGCTCGACCCGGGCAGCCCGCCGAGTCGAAGGGCGGCGCCGCGCCCGGGAAGCCGGGTGAGAAGATCCTGGATCGAGGGAGCGCGACCGAGCGCGTCGAGCACCAGTTCGAGGCTCACGTCTCCCGCCTCCACGCGCTCGCGAGACCCATCTCCGCCAGCCCGATCAGAAGCCCGGCCCAGAGGATCGGCCCGCGGAGGTCGCCGCGCGCCCCGGCCGCGAACACCTCGCCCGCGGCTTCGTCGGGGCCGGTGACCCGCGCGCGCCAGAGCTTCCGCACCTGCTCGTCCGGCAGGGGCGCGAGCCGGGATTCGCGCGGATCGACGTTCACGGCGAGCGCGCCCACCGTGTCGCTGCCCGAGAGCAGGAAGTACAGCCCCGGCTCGGCCGGCCGGAACGCGGCGCCCCCTTCGACGACCCATCGGTCGGCGCTCCGGCGGACCTCGGTCACCCGATCCGGGAGCGGGGTCTCGTCGCCCGGGGCGGCTTCGATCACCGCCACCTCGCCCCGGGCCACGCGGTTGAGCAGAAAGTCCATGAAGGGCATGAAGCCGGCGCTCACGGGAAGATCGGTCCATGCGGGGTCGAGTCGGCTGCCGAGCACGACGACCCCGGCGCCGCGGACGATCCACGGCGACCGGTTGACGCGCGCCACCACGCCGGTGCGGCCGCTCGCCGCCGGCTCCAGCACGTAGCGCTTGAGCACGCGTTGCCGGGCGAGTCCGGGGCCGCTGTCCGTCGTCTCCGAGCCCGTCACCAGCGCGCCGTAGGTCCAGCCGACGGCCCGGCGCTCGAGGGCCCGGTTCACGGCACCCAGCTCCGCCGGATCCTCCGGCGGCTCCACGATGGAGATCCCGGCACCGAGCTTCCCGACGGTGACTTCATCGCCGCGTGCGAGCCGGCGATTCGCCTCCAGCACGTCCGCCGCCGCTGCCACATAACGCTCCGCCGCATCCCACCGCGCCCGGGCCACCGGCGCGATCCGCACGGCGCCCACGCGGCGGTCATCGGCCTTGAGCTCGTCCGGATCCAGCTCCGCCGTGATCGGCCACCAGCCGCCGGGCGCGCCGGTGAGCGCGACGGTGGCGGAGCCGCCCGCGAGCCCCAGCGCCTGGCGTCCCGGACGGTCGCCGAGGCGCACGGTGACAGGCACCGGCGGACCGGAATCGCCGGTGAGCGACACGACCACCCGGCCGCCGTCGAACGACCAGGGCTGGGTGCCGGTGGCGATGTCGGCGATGCCGACGTTCCGCGGCGGCGGCTCGCCCGGACGCACCACCAGCACCGGCACCCGCGGATCGGCGGGCGTGACGGCGGTGGCCTGGAGGTCGGTCGCAACCACGATCTCTCCCGGGCGCGTCTCCGGCGCGAGCACTTCGCCGGCCGTGGCCAGCGCCTGGCCCAGATCGAGGCGCCGCGGCGACGGTGTCACGCCATCGACCATCGCGCCGAGCGCGGTGGGGTCGCCGCGGCGCGGCGTGCGGTCGGCGGTGATGAGCCAGAGGGCGTCATCGGGCGTGGCCCGGTGGAGCACCTGTCGCGCTGCCGCCTGGAGCGCGGCGAGGCGTGGCGTCCCGTTAACTACGGCTCCGCTGCTCGCACTGTTGTCGAGGATCAGCACCAGCGCGCTCGGCGCGTGCCCCGACACGCCGCCGAATCGGGCGGTCGGCCCGGCGGCCGCGAACACCAGCAACGCGATGAGCAGCGTGCGGAGCAGGAGGAGGAGCCAGTTCTGGAGCTTGAGCCGGCGCTGGTGGGCTTCGGTGGCGGCAATGAGGTAGCGAACCGCGGGGAAAACGATCGTCGGCGGCTGCTGCCGCTCCAGCAGGTGCAGGACGACCGGAATGCCCGCCGCGACGAGACCCGCCAGAAGCCACGGATGGAGGAAGCCGATCATGCCGGGCGGGAGGCGGCCACGTGCCGCAGCACCGTGCCGAACGGCGTGTCCGTCCGGACGGCGTGATAGGCGATGCCGTGCCGCCGGCACGCGAGGCGCCAGGCGGCGATCACGCCTTCTACCGTCTCGCGATACGCCCCCGCCCAGTCCTTGGGCCGGAGCACGACCGCCGCGCGCGTCTCCGGATCCTCGAATCGTGCCTCGGCCGGGCCCTGCAGCGCCACCTCGCCCGGGTCCATCACATGCAGCACGATGACCTGGTGCCCGCGATGGTGCAGGAACCGGAGCGCCTTGAGCGCCAGCTCGCGGTCGAACAGGAGATCGGAGACGAAGACGACGAGGCCCCGACGCCGCAGCTGGTCAATGACCCGCCGGAGGGCGGGCTCGGCCGCGGTGCCCTGCCCCGCCTCGAGCGCGCCCAGGGTCTCGAGCAGCCGGCGCCAGTGGGTGAGCCGCGCGCGCGGCGGGAGCGTCGCGCGCACCGCGTCGTCGAACGCGATGAGTCCGGTGGCGTCACGCTGCCGCTGGAGCACCAGCGTGAGCGCGGCGATGAGCCGCTGGGCATAGGCGAGCTTGGGCAGGCGCAACTCGGGATCGCCGGTCCAGGCCATGGAGCGGCTCACGTCGGCCACGACGACAGCGCGGAGATTGGTCTCCTCCTCATACTGCTTCACGTAGAGCCGGTCGTTGCGGCCGAGGATCTTCCAGTCGACGTAGCGCAGATCGTCGCCCGGCTGGTACATGCGATGCTCGGCGAACTCAACGGAAAAACCCCGGCGGGGCGACCGATGCAGCCCCGCCAGGAATCCTTCGACCACGCCTTCGGCCACCAGCTCCAGCCCGCCGAGGCGCGCGACCTCCATCGGATCGAGCAGATCCAGACGGGCGCGCCCGGCGGGCGACTCGACACGGTTCATCGCGCGGGCAACGTACAGACGCGTCCGGGGGGAGTCAACGCGCCGGCCCGGTGTCTCCCGCGAGGGACGTGCAGCGCGGGTTAGCGCTATGCGATTGCACGACCTACCCCTGGCATGCCTCCTGCGGCCTCACAACCCGCCGTTTCCCCCGTTTCCCGGAGATCCGATGCTCGCCACCTGGGCGCTCGCGCTCGGGCTCGGCCTCTCGCCGTCGCTTCCGCCGACGCACCCGGCCTTGCCGGGCCGCGGCGGGACTGACGCGCGCGTCAGCGTGTGGACCGACCGCGACAGCCCCTACCGCCAGGGTGACGTGGTGCGCGTCTTCGCCAGCACCAGGGTCGACAGCTATCTCACCGTGTTCCGCATCGACACCGACGGTGGGGTCCGTGTGCTGTTCCCGCGCGAGCCGTGGGAAGACACCTGGGTTCGCGGCGGCCGGGTGGTCGACTTGAACGACGGCGGAGCCGCCGGCTTCCAGGTGGACGACTATCCCGGGCTCGGCTATCTGTTTGCCGTCGCCTCTACCGAGCCGTTCGACTACTCGAGCATCGTCCGGCGCGACCAGTGGGACTACCGTGAGGTCGCGAACGGACACATCCACGGCGATCCGTATGTCGCGCTCAGCGATCTGGCCGAGCGGATCGCGCCGGGCGGCAAGTACGACTACGACGTCACCCCGTACTACGTCCAGAAACACTACGACTATCCCCGCTTCGTATGTTACGACTGCCATACGTATGCGCCGTATTCGGGCTGGGACCCATACGGAGCTGCGTGCGCCCGGTATCGTATCGTCATCTACGATGACCCCTACTACTATCCCTACCAGGCGTACGGCGGACGCGCGGTAGTGGCGGAGCGGCCGGCCCGGCTCGGCCCGCGCTATGTGTTCGAGGATGTCGACGGCCGCTCCCCCTGGCTGACCCGCACCCACCGGACGCCGGTGGCGCCGGAGCCGCCGGCGTACCGGGACCGACGCGAGAGCCCCGCGCGCCGTGCTGAAACTGAACGCGGGGAGTCGCCGTAGCGACCCCATCCCCAAGACCAGCGGACCCACATGCGACAAGTGCCAGCCCTCCCCGCCCCGCTTTTCCTCCTTCCTCTAGTCTTTGCCTCTCAGGTCGGCGCCCAGGCCCCGAAGCCGCTCAGCGCGGCGGCTGAAACCATCACGGAGCAGGACGTCATCGGCCACATCAAGGTCATCGCCGACGACTCGATGCTCGGCCGGGATACGCCGAGCCGAGGGCTCGAGCTGACCGCGCAATACGTGGCCGACCGGTTCAAGGGATTCGGGCTCACGCCGGGCGGGGAGAACGGCACGTGGTTTCAGCGGTATCCCATCACCCGCCGGCACGTCGACGTCGAGCACTCGACGCTCACCCTGGAATGCGGGAAGGCCCGGGGCCACGCCTCGTTCGCGTCGGCGGCGAGGTATGTGCAGGGGACCGTGCCGAATGGACCGGTGAGCGGCAACGTGCTGCTGGTGGGCGGAGACATGACGGCGGACCGAGCGGCCGCCGCGAACGTGGCCGGACGGGTGGTGCTCTTCGTGATGGATCGGGGCCGGCCCAGCGCGGACCAGGCGCTGCGCGCGATCTACCTGGCCGGCCCCAAAGCCGTGATCATGCTGAGCGACGCGGACTCCGTGGCGTTCTCGGGGCGTCTCGTCGCGCAGACGCGCGACCGCACGGCGATCGACCTGGGCGTGCCGCGACCGCTGGTGGTCGAGGTGCGCGAGGCGGTGATGGCATCGGCGCTCGCCGTCGCGGGCGTGAATCCCGTCACCGTGCGCGCCTCGGGCCGGCCGATCCTCCAGGACCTGCTCTCGCTCAACGCCGCGGTGGACGTGCGGGAGGTCATCACCTCCCGGCAGACCGCGCCCAACACGGTCGGCATTCTGCCCGGCTCCGACCCCGTGTTGCGGAACGAGTACGTCATCTTCTCGGCGCACATGGATCACATCGGCATCACGCCGGGCCTGGCGGACAGCATCAACAACGGCGCGGACGACGACGCCTCGGGGACCACGGCGGTGATGGAGCTGGCGGAGGCGTTCAGCCGGCCGGACGCGCGCCCGAAGCGCTCGGTCATCTTCCTTACCGTGAGCGGCGAGGAGAAGGGGCTCTGGGGCAGCCGTTACTTCTCCGAGCATCCGGCCGTGCCGCTCAAGGACGTGGTGGCCGACATCAACATCGACATGGTCGGCCGCAATTGGCCCGACACCATCGTCGCGATCGGAAAGGAACACTCGGACCTGGGGGCCACGCTCAATCGGGTGAACGCGGAGCATCCCGAGCTGGGCATGACGGCGATCGACGACCGCTGGCCGGAGGAGCGCTTCTACTTCCGCTCGGACCATTACAACTTCGCGCGGAAGGGTGTGCCGATCCTGTTCTTCTTCAACGGCGTCCATCCCGACTACCACCAGCCGTCGGACTCGCCCGACAAGATCAATGCCGAGAAGGAGGCCCGGATCGTCCGGCTGATTTTCTATCTGGGCGAGGAGATCGCCAGCGCGCCGGAGCGGCCGAAGTGGAATCCGGAGTCCTACAAGGAGATCGTAGAAGACGGTAAACGGTGAACGGTGAACGAACAGCGGTGAACGGTGAACGGTGAACAGTGAACGGGGGGCTCCGATCGACGGCGGCCTCCCGTTTACCGTTTACCGTTCACCGTTTACCGTTCAGCCCATGACCGATTCTCTTGCGGACTTCGACGCCTTCCGCACCCGGATGAACGACGCCATCCTCGGCGCCGGCAACCTCACCATCAACCGCTTCTTCGCCCTCGATCACCGGGCGTACGAGCCCGGCGCCCTCGGCACCAAGACGAAGGAGATGCTGGGGCTGGTCTCCTCGCTCGTGCTCCGCTGCG
>DATBQV010000294.1:0-2630 GCA_036560625.1 Gemmatimonadales bacterium | reverse complement strand
CGAGGAGCTTCGATGGCGCATCATCTGGTCTGTGGTGGGCCTCGTCGTCGGGGTCGGCGCGGCCTTCGCGATCCTGCTGGACATCGATGTCATCGGGTGGCTTGAGCGACCGATCTTACCGCTACTCGACGGCCGGAAGCTGGTCTTTACCCATCCCGGCGATCCGTTTCAGATCGTGCTGCAGGCCGCGATCGTCCTCGGCGTCCTCCTGGCGCTGCCGGTCGTCTGGTATCAGCTCTGGGCGTTCGTGGCCCCGGCGTTCTCTCGCCGCGAACGGCGCGTCGCTGCCGGCGTAGGGGCCGGCGCGGTGCTCCTCTTCAGCTGCGGCGTGAGTCTGGGCTGGTTTGGGGTACTCCCGCTCGCTTTGCCCTGGCTTCTGAGCTTCGGCGCACCGGCGCTCGAGCCGATGATCACGGCCGGAGAATACTTCAGCTTCGCGTTCAGCCTGGTCCTCGCCTTTGGCATCGCCTTCGAGTTGCCGGTCGTGTTGCTCGGCCTGGCGACGCTGGGGATTGTGACGCCACAATTCTTGAGCAGGCACCGCCGCCACGCGATCGTGGCGGCGGTGGTCATCGGCGCATTCTTCACCCCCGGCGATCTGGTCTGGACCACGATCGCGATGGCGGTGCCTTTGTACCTCCTCTACGAGCTGAGCATCACGCTTTCCTACCCGGTCTACCGCCGCCGTGCTCGCCGCCGCGCTGGCTCGGCGTGACAGTCCGAACACCTTCTTCCGAGCGGCAGATGAGCGTCGGTGATCTGTCGTTAGCCTTGTCGAGGCGCCGCGCCAACGCTACGATTGAGTGGTGAAGCCGCTCGCGACGCTGCTCCTCTTGCTTCAACTCGGGCCACTGGCCGGACCCGTGCTCTGTCATGCGCAACCAATGTGCGGCATGCCGCAGCACCCCGCCGCCGTGACCGGCCCCGGCGGCGACGCGGGCATGGCCCATGGCGACTGTAGCACTGTCCAGGTATGCAGCCCTGCAGTCCTCGCCGTTCTGCCCGCCGTCGTGCAAGTCGAGCCCGCGCTGGGTCAGCATCCCTTCACTCTGCCGCAGGGGCGCTCGCTCCTCGCCGGCATTCGGGCAGCACCCCTACCTCCCCCTCCCAGAGCCTGAGCCAGGTTTGACATAGCCCCAACCGGAGCGCGTAGCGCGCCGGTTCGGAGCATGGCCATCCGCTATGCACCTGCATGGCGGAGTCCGCGCCATCCGCGGATCAACCTGACCTCGGTCCCCTGGGGGGACGTATATGCGAAACTCGAAGCCCTGGATCGCGGCGGCGTGCCGTCCGTCGCCCCAGGAGGAGTCTGCTCCATGACGGGCGCCTGGAGCCGTACGGCGCTCCCGTTGCTGGCTCTGGTCCTGCCCCTCCGTTTGGAGGGGCAGGACCCCACCAGGAGCGACTCGGTGCTCGCCCGCCTGACGGCCGAGGCGGTCACGGCGAACGCGGGCTTGAGCGCCGATCAGGCACGAGCGCGGGCCGCGACCGCCCGCATCCGCGCGGCCGGCGCGCTTCCGGACCCGATGCTCACCACCGGCGTCATGGACCTGACGCTCCCGCACTTCGCCTTCCACGAGAGCGATTTCACAGAAGTGGATGTCGAGCTCTCGCAAGAGTTCCCCTGGTTCGGCACACTCGGCGCGCGCACACGGGCAGCTGCGGCGGAGGCGCGGATGCGGGGCGCCGACGTGCGGACCCGTCGCCGCGGCATCGTCCTGCGCACGGCCGAGCTGTACTACCGCCTCCGCTACCTCGTGGCTGCGGAGACCATCCTCGCGCGGCAGCGCGCGCTGCTCGAGACCGGCGTCGAGATCTCGACCACGCGATACGCAACCGGCAGCGTGGGCCAGACCGATCCGCTCCAGGCCCGGGTCGCCCGGGCACGGCTCGACACCGAAGTGGCCGCGCTCGCCGCGGAGGAGGCGGGGCTTCGCGCCGACCTCCGGGCACTGCGGAACGTGCGCGAAACGGATTCGATCCACGTCGAGCCCATCGATCCCACCGGCGTGTACACCGCACTCGAGCACAGCGAAGCGCATCGGATCGCGGAGCAATGGGATGCGGATTCGATCCTGCTTGCACATCCGCGACTCGAATCGCGCCGCGCCGCGGTCGAGGCCGCCGAGGCCACCGCGCGCGTCGAAGCGCTGAGCGCCCGCCCCGACTTCACACTCATGGCGCGATATGGCGCGCGGCCGCTCGGCGACGACTTCTTCTCGGCGTTCGTTGGCGTCCGCCTCCCGATCTGGGCCGGACGCAAGCAGCACCGGCTTGCCGAGGCGGCGCGCGACGAAGCAGTGGCCGCGCGGGCGGCGCTCACGGACGAGACCCAGACCCTATCGGCCGAGCTCGCACGAGTGCGGGCGGATGCGGAAGCCGGACGGGTCCGTCTCCAGCTGGTCGTGACCCAGGTAGTTCCCTCCGCCGAGTTGACGGCGGAGGCGGCGCTCCGGAGCTACCGGGTCGGCCAGGTGGACTTCCTCAACGTGCTCGCCGTCGAGGACGCGCTCTATCGGGCGCGGCTCGACGCCGCCGGGGTGGCGGCCGAGCACCTCACGCACCTCGTCATGCTGCGGCAGCTCCTGGCGCAGGGGGACGATCAATGAAATGGATGTGGATGCCCGCGC
>DATBQV010000293.1:0-5837 GCA_036560625.1 Gemmatimonadales bacterium | reverse complement strand
GAGAATAGCGAAGTGTGGGGAATGCCCCGTAAAACGGGAATGCAGGACAGGTAGAACGGTGAACAGTGAACGGTGAACAGTGAACAGTGAACAGGGGCTCCGGTGAACATCGGAGCCCCCGTTTACCGTTCACTGTTTACTGTTTACTGCTGTCTACCGTATCATGGCTCCCGCCACGAGGGCAATCAGCCCCAGCGTCCCCACAATCATCCCCATCACCCGCATCCGGTTGCGCAGCTCGTCGAAGTAGGCACCGTTCGGCCCGGTCGGATCGATCCGGGCAGCGCGGCTGGCCGTCGGCAGCATGACCGCGAGGTTGAGGACGGCGCCCAGGAGTCCCGCGCCCTGCATGGCCATGAGCCACGGGCTGGGCGCCGCCATCCCGGCGAGCTTGAAGGTGAGCACGAGGCCCGACAGCACCGTCAGCGCGGCACCCGGCGAGACGACTCGCTTGTGTATGACCGCGAGCCCCCGCACCACCGCCCCCAGCGACGTCCGGTCTTCCGATCGGGACGCGATCCCCACGAACATCGCCGCCATCCCCCCGCCGAGCCACATGGTGAAGCCCAGGAGGTGCACGAAGAGCCAGAAGTGGTTCACTGATGCGCTCCGGAAAAGGTGGGGTCGATCGGTTGCCGGCCGCCGAAGCCGGCCTCCAGCTCGTGCCAGTGGGCGATCCGCTCCTCCCCGAGTCGCCAGCACAGGAAGACGACACGGTCGTCCCGCAGCGAGTGGAAGTCCACGAGCCCCGCATCGAAGCCCTTGAAGACGCAGCCCACGGCCTCCAGCTCCTGGAGGTAGCGATTGATGCGATCGGCGTGCGCGGTGACCTCGTCCCGCGCCGCGACGAGGTCGTTGGTCTCGCCCCAGTCCGCCCGGGCTCCGCCGGTGAGCACCTCGAAGCGCGCGACCGCCCGGCGCCACTGGGGGTACTCCTCGAGCAGATCCTGCACCACGCGCCGCACCAGCGGCAGCGTGCGGTTGGCTTCGTCGAGGGTGAAGAGCTTGAAGTCGGGCATCACTTCCAGATGATCTTGACGCCGGTCAGCTGCTCGGGATGGCTGATGAAGCCCACCACCTTACGCTGGTCGTCCAGCACGGTGATGGTGGGTCGAAGATGCAGCTCGCTGGTGTCGAGGTCCATGCGCAGCTCGAACCCTTCCAGCTCCTGATCCGGCCCGATGACCGCGGAGTTGGTCCGCATGAGCGAGTCGGCGCGGGTGTGCCAGGGGTGCTTGCCCTCGGCCAGGCAGCGCGTGACGAGGTCGCGATCGCTCAGCGTCCCGAGAAATTTCCGGGTCCGATGGTCGTCCACGACGGGGACCACCGAGATGTTCCGGGTCTTGAACATGATCGCCACTTCACTGGCCATGGCACCGGCGACGGCGACGTGCGGGTCGGATACCATGACGTCTCGCGCGCGCAATGGAGGCTCCCGCGTCAGGGGGTGGGATTCGCAATTTGGGGCAGTCGGGGTCGAGGTCAAGAGCGCGACCGCGCCGCGCGCTCCGCCAGCGCGGCGACGGTGGCACGATATCCCTCGGTCGCATAGTCGCCGGCGCGGTCCACTCGGAACGTGGCGCTCCGCTCGACCCTGGGACGGACGTACACCAGCTCCGGGCGTCCCGGCTCCGCCCGCCACCGTGCCAGCTCGGCCGCGGTCAGCGCCGCCATCAGCACGCCGGTGGTGTCGTTGTGCAGGGAGATGAGCGCCGGATAGGTCGCGGCGACCGCGGCGGGCTCGTCGAAGCCGGGCCCCACGTCCACGGCTACGACCAGGTCCGCGGGAAGGTCGACCGCGGCGGCAAAGGGCACGACGCCCCGAAGACCGCCGTCGACAAGCCGGCGCCCACCGAGGACGACCGGCGGGTAAAACACCGGCAGCGCGCAGGAGGCCCAGAGCGCGTCGAGCAGCGGCGCGCTCTCGCCGCCGGGGCCGAACCGGATCAGGGCGCCGGTGTCGAGGTCAACCGCCGTGACGAGAAGCGGGAGCCTCAGCTCGGCGAACGATTGGGCCGGGACCAACCCCGCGATCCCCTCGCGCAGCGGCTCACCCCGGAGCAGCGACCGGAGCCACAACCCGGCAACCGGCGCCCACGGCGCGCGAACGATGCCCCGGGTGCCGACGTGCGCCACTCGACCCAGAATCTCGTCGGGCGTGAGCCCGGCGGCGTAGCAGGCGCCCATCACGGCGCCCATGGACGTCCCCACGATCTGCGTGGGAGCGAGCCCGGCCTCGGTCAGCGCCCGGAACGCCCCCACGTGCGCAGCCGCCTTGGCCCCGCCTCCGCTCAGCAGGACGACGACCCGCGCGCTCACGTCGCCCGCTTCGCCTCCCGGTGCCTGCGCGCGCGCTCGAAGCGCGCGAACTCCTCCGGCGTCTCGGGCACGAGACGGGGAACCCGCTTGGGCTTTCCCGTCTCGTCGATCGCCACGAAGACGGCGTGCGCGGTGTGCGTGTGCCGCTTCTCGCCGGTGCTCACGTTCTCGGCGAAGACCTCGACCGTGATGTCCATCGACGTCTTCCCCACGTAGTCGACCGTCCCCACGCAGGTGACGAGCGCGCCCACGCGGATCCGTTCCCGGAAGTCCACCCGGTCGACGCTCGCCGTCACCGCCGGGCCGCCGGCGTGCCGAATCGCGGCTACGGCAGCGGCCTGATCCACCAGCGCCAACAGATGCCCGCCGAACAGATCGCCGAGGACGTTCTGCATGTGGGGCATGACGAAGGTGGAGATCTCGCCGCGGGAGTAGGACATGGGACGGGATTCGGGGGGCATGCGAGACTCCAATGACGGGTGAACAGCGAACAGTGAACAGTGAACGGTGAACAGGGGTCTCCGGTGCGGCATTGAGCCCCTGTTCACCGTTTACAGTTCACTGTTCACTGTAGTTCAATAGTCTACCGGCCGCAGGTAAAACTCCCCAATCGCCGTCTGGCTCAGCACGGCCACGGTGGGTAGACGGCGCTTCCAGTGGGTCGACTCGAGCCGCTTGCGGACCAGCTCGACCTCCTCGGCCGTGTAACCGAAGGCCGCCACCTCGGCCGGTCGGTAGCCCTGCAGCAACCAGTAAAGAATGCCGTCGGCCTTGGGGTAGGAGATGCCGAAGTCGCCCTCGTCGGTCTGGCCGCGGATCAGGTCGGCGCTCGCCGGCTTCGCGACGATGACGTCGGGCACGCCGACATGCCGCGCGAGCGCCCAGACCTGGGTCTTGAAGAGATCCCCGATCGGGTTGACCGGAGGCGAGTCGTCCGCGTGCCAGGTGAAGTAGCCCAGCAGACGCTCGGTCTTGTTGCCGGTGCCGAGGGGGAGGGCCTGATGCACCGCGGAGAGATCGAACAGCGTGATCATGCGGGCCCGGGCCATGATGTTGCCCCTGCGGGCCGGATCGCACTCGCCGCCGAGCGCGGCGACCAGCCCGTCGACGGCGGCGCTGATGTCCACGGTCACGCTGCGAATGCCAAGCCCGTCGATCAGGAGCTGCGCGTGTTCCAGGCTGTCCGGGCTGGACGTGCGGTATGGCATCCGAACCCCGATCACGTTCTCGCGGCCGAGAGCCTCCGCGGCCAGATAGGCGACGAGCGAGCTGTCCACGCCGCCGGAAAGCCCGATCACGACCTTCTTGAACCCCCGCCGACGCACGATCTCATCACGAATGAAGTCCACGAGCCAGCGCCGGGTGAGCGGCGCGTCGATCTCGAGCGCTTTGGTCGCTCCCGCCGGCGCGGCCGGCCGGGGTGATCCGGCAGGCGGTGCCGCGGGAAGCACCTTGGCCAGGTCGTGCGCGCGCGACGTGACCGGCTGACCATCCGGAGTCGGCGTTTCTACCACCGGCTGACCGGTCAAGCCGCGAATGAGATGCGGCAACCGCATCTCCAGGTCCGACAGTAGCGGAAAGTCCGCCCGCGCCCGGGTGATCTCCTCGAAGTCGATGGCCGCCGGGATCAGCGCCTCCTCGAACAGTTGGCCCTGCGCGATCAGGTTCCCCCTGGGCCCGGCCACCAGCGATCCTCCGGCAAACGCCTTGCCGCCTTCGAAGCCCACGAGTTGGGACAGGGCCACATAGACACCGTGCTCCCCCGCGATGTCCTGGACGATGTGCTCCCATCTCCGCAGGCTCGACGGTCGGCTGGCTCCTTCTCCCGGGTGGATGCCCCGCGCGGGGCTCGCGCTCGGGATGATTATGAGCTGCGCCCCATCCAGCGCCGCGAGCATGGGCGTGATCGAGTGCCAGGCGTCCTCGCAAATCAGGATCGCCGCTCTCCCGAACGGCGTGTCGAACGCTTCGACGCTCCGGCCCGCTTCGACAAACCGCTCCTCGTCGAAGACGCCGTAGGTCGGGAGGAACACCTTGCGGTGGACGTGACGGATACCCGCGCCGGCACCGCCGAGCGAGGCGTAGAGCGCGGAGTTGTACAGCCGGTTCTGGTGGACCTCGTAGAAGCCGATCGCCACGTCGAACGGCGGGGCACCGGACTCTTCGTGCTGCCGGCTCAGGTCATCGAACAGCCGCTCCGCCGGAAGGGCCAGGTCCCGCACGCCGCCCTCGAGGAAGTACCCGGTAAGGGCGCTCTCGGGGGCCACGACCAGACCGGGGGGCACGGGCCACGCGGCCGCCTCCCGGAACATCCGGCCGAGACGGCACAGGTTGTCCTGATAGGCCCCTTTGCGGGGTCTGAGCTGGGCGACGGCAAGCTGAAGCATGGTGTAACAAATCTAGCGCGGTTTTCTTTCGGCATGCTCTGGTACGTGGCCATCGGCAGCGCGGTCGGCGGCGTCAGCCGCTACCTGCTGGGCGGGCTTATCCAGCGGATGTCGTCCGGCACTTTCCCCTTGGGCACCCTGGTCATCAACGTGACCGGCTCGGCCCTGCTGGGGTTCCTGTTCCGCTACGCCCTCGACGTCCCGGCCATGACGCCGGAGATCCGCGCGCTGTTGGGCGTGGGCTTCTGCGGGGGGTACACGACCTTTTCCACGTTCAGCTACGAGACTCTCACGCTGCTCGAGGACGGGGACTGGCGACGGGCGGGACTGTACGTGGCCCTCAGCGTGGGCGTCTCGCTCCTCGCCACGTTCGCGGGCTTCGCGGCGGCACGCGAGCTGATCGTGCTCCGGACCCGGGCCTAGCGGAGCGCCGTATGCACGGACTCACCGGCGAACGCACGCTGATGCGAATTCACATCGGAGAGCGGGACAAGCACCACGGGCGCCCACTCCACGAGGCGATCGTGCACCTGCTCCGGGAGCGCCACTTCGCCGGCGCCACCGTGCTGCGCGGCATTGGGGGCTTCGGCGCGAACGCCCGGCTGCACACGGAGAAAGTCCTCCGGCTCTCGCTCGATCTGCCGCTCATCATCGAGTGTGTCGACACCGAGGAGAAGATCCAGTCGATCCTGCCCGAGCTGGACGGCATGATCGGTGGCGGCCTGATCACCCTCGAACGAGCGCACGTAATCGTCTACCGCCCTCACGATGAGGGTGAACGGTGAACAGGGCGTTCGACGCGCTCGCCGATATCCCCAACGCGGCCCAGCCGCTGCCCGGCCTGGTGACCGGTGGCCAACCGACAGAGGCCCAGTTCCAGGCTTTTCGTGCCGCGGGCGGCGAGGTGGTACTCGACATTCGAGGGCAACGGGAGCCCAGGCCGCTGGACGAAGTCGCGGTCACCGGGCGACTCGGCCTCGAGTATCGGGTCGTGCCGGTGGTCGCCGATACCGTGACCGATGCTACGCTGGAGGCGATCCTGGGCGCGCTGCGCGAGGCGCGGAACCGGCCTACGCTGTTCCACTGCGCCAGCGGCAACCGGGTGGGCGCCGCATTGATCCCCTACCTCAT
>DATBQV010000292.1:0-12193 GCA_036560625.1 Gemmatimonadales bacterium | reverse complement strand
GACCGTCAGCATCCGCGCCGGCCGGCGGGTGATCGAGCTGACCCACCCCGAGAAGGTGTACTTCCCGGGCCGGCCCTCGATCACCAAGCGGGAGCTGGTCGCGTACTACGTGGCCGTCGCACCCACGATGCTTCCGTATACGCGGGGCCGGCCGGTCACGCTGCAACGGTTTCCCGACGGCATCCCCGCTGGGGGGTTTTTCCAGAAGGAGATCCCGGACTGGTTTCCGGAGTGGGTGCCGCGAGCGACGGTGGAGAAGGAGGGCGGAACGACGACCTACGTATTGTGTGATGACGCGGCGACGCTGGCCTATCTCGCGAGCCAGGGATCCATCACGGCGCACGTCTGGCTCAGCCGCGTCGACAAGCCGCGCCACCCCGACCGGCTGATCTTCGACCTCGACCCGCCCGCCGGCTTCGAGCAGGCGCGCGCCGCCGCTCCCCTGGTGCGCGATCTCCTGACCCGGCTGGGGCTCGCGAGCTTCGTCATGACGACCGGGTCGCGCGGCCTGCATGTGCTGGTCCCGCTGGACCGCTCCGCCGACTTCGACACCGTTCGAGCGTTTGCTCGCGCCGCCGCCACGCTGCTGGCCGGGCAACACCCTGATACGCTTACGGTCGAGGCCCGGATCGCCAAGCGGGGCAAGCGCCTCTTTCTCGACACGACCCGCAACGCATACGCGCAGACCGGCGTGGCCCCGTACGCCGTGCGCGCGCGGCCCGGTGCTCCGGTCGCGACGCCGCTGCGCTGGGAGGAGTTGGATGATCGCGCGCTCGGCGCCCAGACCTATTCCATCAGGAACGTGCTGGCGCGGATCGAGCGGGACGGCGATGCGTGGCGGGGCATCGCTCGGCGGCGGCAGAGCCTCGATCGGGCCGCCCGGCGGTTGGAAGCGCTAACGACCCGGCGCGCCTAGCCGGCGCCAGACGAGGTCGGCGGACACCACGTCTTCCACCGCCACGCCGACCGACTTGAAGATCGTGACTTCGTCCGCGGACGCGCGTCCGCCGAGCGTCCCGCCGGCCACCGCGCCGATCTCACCGACCAGCCGCGTCCCCGCGGCGATCACGTCTCCTGATTCGACCAGCGCCGCCTCGCGCGAGTCCACCCAGACCCTCGCCCGCCGCACCAGCGTGTCATCCAGCTCCCGCCAATCGGGCCGGGTCGCGCCGACCGCGTTCACGTGCGCGCCGGGCGCCACCCAATCGCCCAGGAGGACCGGAGTCTTGGCGCTCGTGGCCGTCACGATCACGTCCGCGCCGCGGACCGCCGCCTCCGCCGATGCGGTCGCGGTGATGCCGTGCGCGGCCGCGAACGCCGCAGCGCTCCGCGGGCTCCAGATCCGCACCTCGCGGAACGCTCGCACCAGCCGAAGCGCGCTCAGATGACTCCCCGCCTGCACCCCGGCGCCCAGGATCGCGAGCACCGACGCATTCGGCCGCGCGAGCAAGTCGGTCGCGACGGCTGAGGCCGCCGCGGTTCTGAGCTCCGTGATCAACCGCCCGTCCATGAGCGCGACCGGCTCCCCGGTCTCCGGACGGAAGAGCGCGATGACCGCATGGTGCGTGGGCAGGCCGGCGTTGGAGGGATAGAAGGTGACCAGCTTGGCACCGAGGGAGGTTCCCGCGTGCGCCGGCATGACGCCGAAGAATCCCGCGTGCTCGGCCACGGCAATGACGCTCCGGACCGGCTGCACGACCTTGCCGGCGGAGAGCGCGGCAAGCGCGTTGCGGATGGCTGGAATCAGGTCCTCCAACCGGAGCAGCGCGGCGACCTGGGATTCGTCGAGGAATGGCAGCGTCACGAACACTCCAGAGACACGGGATCGGATGAGAGTACGGGGGCGCCGCTGCACGCGCCAGCGAGCGCTGGACGGAGGTCCATCCTGACGGCATGTTGTGGGCGACTCCAGCCGGTCGGACATTGATGGCTCAGTCTACCCCCTTCGACACGATGCGGCAGATGGTCACCGGGTGCCTGGTGAGCCAGCTCACCTACGTGGCGGCCAAGCTCGGGATCGCCGACCGTCTCGCCGACGGGCCGAAGACCGCCGCCCAGCTCGCGGCTGCCGTCGATGCGCATCCGCAGTCCCTCTACCGAGTGCTCCGCGCGCTGGCCGCGCTGGGCGTGTTCACCGAGGATGCTGACGGTCGGTTCGCGCTCACGCCGCTGGCGGGGCCGCTTCGGCGCGACGTCCCGGACTCGCTGCACGCGTTCGCGCTCATGTGGGGAGACACGTTCTGGCCGGCGTGCGGGTCGCTCCTCCACTGCGTGCGCACGGGGCAGACCGCCTTCGACCACCTGCACGGCATGGGCGCGTTCGAGTACATGCATCAGCATCCGCAGGCGGCCGAGATCTTCGACGAGGCCATGAGCAACCTCACCCGCGTCCAGGCCGCCGCGGTTGTCGCGGCCTACGACTTCAGCGGCGTGCGTACCCTGGTGGATGTCGGCGGAGGAAAGGGGACCCTGCTCGCCGCCGTGTTGCGGGCCAACCCGGGCATGCGCGGCGTGCTCTATGAGCGCCCTGATGTGCTGCCGGCGGCGCGCAGGGCGCTGGAGGACGAGGGCATGCTCGCGCGCTGCGAGCTGAAGCGGGGCGACTTCTTTGCCTCGGTTCCCGAGGGGGGTGACGCCTACACTCTCAAGGATGTAGTCCACGATTGGGACGACGAGCGCGCGTCGGCCATCCTCGTCAACTGCGCCCGTGCGATGGGGCGACAGGCAAGGCTGCTGCTGATCGAACGGGGCCTTCCGCCGAGGAACGTGTCGGGTCCGGGAAAGATGGTGGACGTCGTGATGCTCGCGATGACCGGCGGACGCGAGCGAACCGAGCCCGAGTATGCCGACCTGCTCTCCCGTGCCGGTCTGCGCCTCGCCCGCGTCGTGCCGACCGGTTCGGAGTCGATGGTGCTGGAGGCGGTACTGCAGTGAACGGTGAACAGTGAACGGTGAACAGGGAACCCCACCCACCTACCTGTCGTCCCGCTGGCTCTTTCTCCGCCTGCTCGGCGTTGTTTACCTCGTTGCCTTCGCATCGCTGGCGTCCCAGATCGTCGGATTGGTCGGCGAGCACGGCCTCTCCCCCGTCGGCGAGTTTCTCGGGCAGGCACGCACGACATACGGGCCCGGCGTCTGGCGGGCGCTGCCCACGGTGCTCTGGCTCGACAGCAGCGATACCGCGCTACGGGTGCTTGCGCTCGGCGGGGTGGGGCTCGCGAGCCTGCTGGTGCTCGACGTGTGCCCGATCGTGGCGCTGCCGCTGCTCTGGCTTGCCTATCTCTCACTCTCCGTGGCGGGGCAGGACTTCCTCTCGTTCCAATGGGATGCCCTGCTGCTCGAGACCGGGCTGCTCGCCTGGCTTTGGGCACCGGTCGGTTGGCTGCCGACTCTTCGTCTGAGCGAGCGGGAGCCATCGCCGGTGGTGCGTTGGCTGCTCTGGCTGCTGCTCTTCAAGCTCATGCTGCTCTCCGGGCTTACCAAGCTCCTGAGCGGCGACCCAACCTGGCGCTCCCTCTCCGCCCTCGATTTCCATTTCGAGACCCAACCGCTTCCGCCATGGACGGCCTGGTATGCTCACCATCTGCCGTCCGGTGTGCACCGCCTGATGACGCTTGGCATGTTCGGGGCCGAGCTGGTCCTCCCGTTCTCGATCTTCGCGCCGGCACGGTTCCGGGTCGTGCGCATCGCGGGTGCGCTGGCAATGATGGCCTTCCAGCTGAGCATTGCCGCGACCGGGAACTACGGGTTCTTCAACCTGCTCGCGATCGTGCTGTGTATCCCGCTTCTGGATGATCAGTTCTTTCGCCGCCGCTTCCCGGTCTTGCGGGAGCCGCCGCGACCCGAGTCGCAGTTCCGGCGTGTGTTGGTCGGGGCTGTGTCTGCCGTCCTCTTGGTGCTTTCGGGCTTGAGCGCGCTGCGCGAGGCGGCGTACACCCTCCCGGCGGGAGCCGGCCGTAGACTCGTACCGGCGTGGGGTGAGGGACTGCTCGATGCCTTCGCGCCGTTCCGCTCCGTCAACGGCTACGGGCTCTTCCGGGTCATGACGACCGAGCGACCCGAGATCGTGGTGGAGGGCAGCCGTGACGGGGTGGACTGGAAGCCGTATGAGTTCCGGTGGAAACCGGGAGATCCGACCCGCCGTCCGGGGTTTGTGGAGCCTCTCCACCCGCGGCTCGACTGGCAGATGTGGTTTGCCGCCCTCGACCCCCAGGGCTACCGGGTGTTACTGGAATCGCTGCTCGAGCATCTCCTAGATGGAAGCCCGGAAGTGCTGGCGCTGATGGCGGGGAACCCGTTCCCGGACGCACCGCCCAAGTATGTGCGCCTCAAATACTTCAGATACTTCTTCAGCTCGGAGGAGGAGCGCGCCTCGAGCGGCGCCTGGTGGGTGAGAGAGCCCCGGGGCAATCTGACCGAGCCCGTATCGCTGCCGGAGAAGTGAGCGGGGAACCGCTATCGGACACCGTTTGTTGACCCTTTTCCAAGGGGGTGGGTTCCCTTATTGGGTCCGTTGAGTACCTTTTCCGGCCCTCGCGACGGTCGCCCGTGACGGCGCATCTCTACGGGTCCGGCACATAGGACCGGGGCTCAACTGGGGCAGCGCTCGCAAGCTGTTGTTAAGGTTGGCCTTACGTCGGTCCCGCCAGATGGGACCCGAATTCTATAGAGGAGTTTCGCGTGCCTGCTGTCAAGAATCCCAAGCGCTCCACCCGACGCCCGCCCAAGCCCGCGGCCCTGCCGCGCGCGCTGGACGACGGCCGGGAGAGTCTCGATCTCTACCTTGACGAGATCAGCCGGATCCCGCTGCTCACCGTGGACCAGGAGAAGGCCCTCGCCCGGAAGGCGTTTCGCGGGGACGTGGCCGCCCAGGAACGCCTGGCGCGCCACAACGTGCGTTTCGTGGTCTCGGTCGCCAAGCAGTACCAGAACCGCGGCGTGCCCCTCATGGACCTGATCGGCGAGGGCAACGTCGGATTGATGACCGCCGCCCGGAAGTTCGACCCGGATCGCGGCGTCAAGTTCATCTCCTATGCGGTCTGGTGGATCCGTCAGGCGATTCAGGCGGCGCTGGCGCGCCACGGCCGGCCTGTGCGCGTGCCGCTCAACCGTACGGCGGACCTGAACCGGCTCGCCCGGGCGACGACGTATCTCGCCGAGCGCCTGGGTCGGGCGCCGACCACGGAAGAGCTGGTGGAAGCGACGGGTCTGACGCCCGAGTCGGTTCGTTCGCTCGGCGCGCTGCACATCGAGGCGCTGCGCCTCGACCAGCCGATGCGCGCGGACGACGATCGCTCCCGCATGGAGCGGGTCGCGTTGGCGTCCGACGAGGGCACCGATGCGGCGACGCTGGCCAAGAGCCGGACCAGCGACCTGGAGACCGCACTGGCCTCGCTGCCCGCCCGGGACGCGAAGGTGATCCGGCTGTACTTCGGGCTGGATGACGGTCGCGCTCGGACGCTCGAAGAGATCGGGCGGATGATGGGCGTCACTCGCGAGCGGATCCGCCAGCTGCGTGATCGGGCGCTCAAGCAGCTCAAAGAGCAGCACGGTGACAGACTGAAGGACCTCGCGGCCTGACGGCCGCAGTAAGCAGTGAACGGTGAACGGGGGGCCCCGGTGAACGGAGGCCCCCCGTTTACCGTTTACCGTTTACTGTTTACCGTTCACTGTTTACTGCCGTCCCCTCCATCACCGCGCACATCCCCCCGCGCTGGGCGACGTTGACCACCTGCCGCTGGGAAGCGCGGGCGAGAATCGCGAGCCCGTCCGGGCCCGGCGCGAATCCCATCACCGTGTAGAACGGCTCGGGCACGAGCTGGCCGTCGGCGCCGAGCGTTGGGAACTCGACGACCGGGATGGCGGCCAGGCGCTGCACCACCCAACGCTCCTCGTCGGCCAGTGCCGAGTCGATCGCGCGCTCCCAGTCGGCGCGCGTCAGCGTATGGCCGATGGTGACGCCGTCGCCGCCGTAGCCCCGGTTCGGCTTGATGACGAGGGTCTCCTGCTCGCGGCGCGTGTACTCGAGCAGGTCGCCGGTCTCACCCCCCGGTAGCTCGGTCTGTCGGTCCGCCAGCAACCGGGTCCAGAGGATATGCCGGCGAAACACGCCACGCTCCTCGTCGGTGAAGTACCGGTCGGCGATCCCCGGGGCCGTAAAGACCTCCCAGCAGCTCTTCTGATCCAGCTCCGCGCCGATCGACGAGATGACCCGATTCTCCCGGAACAGTCGGCGCATCGGCTCGACGTCGACGCCGTCCGCCTCGAGCTCGACCAGGTCGAGAACGCTGTAGTCGCGATACGCCAGGTCCACGACGTGGTCCTCATACCGGACTTCACCCCCTTCGAGCCTCAGCTCCGCCGGATCGGCATGCACTGTTTCGAGTCCGTCTCGCTTGCGGAAGAATTCGACCAGCGAGCGCTGCTCGTCGATCCCTTCGCCCTCGTACTTGGGCTCCACGAAGCAGACGCATCGGCCTCGGCGGTCGGTGGCGGCGAGCTGATCGGTCAGCTCTCGCAGGAGCAGGTCGCGCGCGTCCGCGAGCCGGCTGAGCCGGAGCCCGGGGTCCTGCTCGAGCAGCAGGGGGACGATCTCCTCGTCCACGATCTCTTCGATCGTGGGGATCAGGTAGATGCCCCCGACGCCGTTCAGGTTCGGCTCGACGAACCACAGCGTCTCCTTCCACATTGGATTGGGATAGTCGATCATGGCGTCGAGCCGACCGAAGACCGGATTCCGCATGCGCTGGCTCGGCCCCCAGCACGACCGGAGCCAGGTTTCCTCCTCCGGGTAGAGGCGGAGCGCTTCGCGAACGTCATCGTCAGCCAGGTACAGCTCGGGCAGCCGGCCAAGCGCGCCCTGAAGCGTCCGGCAGACGAAATGGAGGTAGGCGACCTCCTCCGGCAGTACCGTGATGGGACAGGGCAGGATCCGGATCGGGTCCATCTCGCCCTCGCGGAAGTACGCGACTCTGCGCTCGATCGAGGCGCGGCGCATCCGCTCGTGCGCCCCGGCCAGCCGCGCGGTCGGTATGTGGTAAAGCGCTTGCCGCACTCGGGCCGCGAGGCGCATGCCGGCGAGGCCGGCCACCTCGGCTGTGGAGAGCGTGACCGAGTCCTGGTCGTCTTGCGACACGGGCTCCTCGTCTTCCCTGGGGATGAGTATCTTTTCGCCGATTTGACCAATGCGCAAATGCGGCCGCATCCGGCGTACGACGAACTGATCAGACTCGCGCGTGAGGAGGCGATGCTGTCCTCCTGCGTCGATCTCCTCGAGTGGGACGAGGAGACCTATCTCCCACGCGGGGGCGTTGAGCACCGAAGTGAGCAGCTGGCGCTGCTCGCCGGGCTGCTGCACGATCGCGGCACCGATCCCCGGATCGGCGAGCTGCTGGGCGACGTGGAAGGCTCCCGCCTCGTCGCCGACCCCGAGTCGCCCGCGGCCGTGAACGTGCGCGAGATCCGCCGGGACTACGACCGCGAGCGGAAGCTCCCGCGCAAGCTGGTGGCGGAATCAGCCCGGGTGACGGCGCTGGCGCAGCAGGCCTGGGCCGACGCGCGCGAAGCCGGCGAATACGACCTGTTCCGGCCCTGGCTCGAGCGCATTCTGAAGCTCGCGCGCGAGGAGGCCGAGGCCGTCGGCTACCCGGCGGTTCCGTACGATGCGCTGCTCGAGGACTACGAGCCGGGCATGACGACGGCGGACGTAGCGCAGCTGTTCGAAGAGCTTAAGCGAGAGCTGCTTCCGTTGGTCGACGCCATCAACGGCAGCCGGAAGCCGCGCTCCCGGACCGGCGTGCAGCGGCGGGAATTCCCGGTCGACCGCCAGCGGATCTTCGGCGAGGCCGTAGCGGGTGCGATCGGATTCGACCTGAAGCGGGGGCGGATGGACAGCTCGCTCCACCCCTTCTGCACCGGTCTGGGCCCGGGCGACTGCCGGATCACCGCGCGCTTCTCGACCCGGGATTTTGCCGGCGGGTTCTTCACCGTGCTCCACGAAGCCGGGCACGCGCTGTACGAGCAGGGCCTCGACGCCGAGCACTACGGTACCCCCATGGGTGACGCCGCTTCGCTCGGGCTGCACGAGTCGCAGTCCAGGCTCTGGGAGAATCTCGTCGGGCGCCGCCGCAGCTTCTGGCAGCATTTCTTTCCCCGTGCGCGCGCCGTGTTCCACGAGGCGCTACAGGAGACGAGGCTCGACCCCTTCCTCGCCGGGATCAACCGGGTCGAGCGCTCCTCCGTTCGGGTCCGGGCCGATGAAGTCACCTACAACCTGCACATCTTCATCCGGTTCGAGCTGGAGCAGGCGCTGCTCTCCAACGACCTGAAAGCCGCGGATCTGCCCGAGGCGTGGAATGCCGCCTACAAGCGCTATCTCGGCGTCACCCCCGCCAATGATGTCGAGGGGTGCCTCCAGGACGGACACTGGGCCGAGGGGCTCGTCGGGTATTTTCCCACGTATACGCTCGGCAACATCTACGCGGCACAGCTGTTCGCCGCTGCCCGCGAGCAGGTGGGAGATCTCGATGCCCAGTTCGCCCGAGGCGACTTCGCGACGCTGCTGGGCTGGCTGCGGGACCACGTGCATCGCCACGGCCGGCGCTTCACGGCGCGGGAGCTGGTCGAGCGTGCTACGGGGGCCCCGCCGAGCTGGCCCCCCCTTATCAGCGCGCTCAAGGAGAAGTACGTAGATCAGGAGGGACGCTAAGGCCGTCTGCGACGGCTGCCTTCCCCCCCGCATCTTCTATCCCTGAACGGGCCTTTACCCGACAGGAGAACCTCATGCGCACTAACCTGCTCGGCGCGGCACTCTTGAGCCTCGCCCTGCCCCTCGTCCCCCTCGCCGCCCAGGACCAGCCCCACGGGCACGGGCGCCTGGGCCTCATGCTGGACGGCCAGGCGGCCAACGGCACCGACAGCGCCGGCACCCGCGTGCGGTCCGTCATGCCGGGTAGCCCGGCGGCGGCCGCCGGCCTGGAGCAGGGCGACGTCATTACCAAGGTCAACGGCACTGCCGTGGATGGGGCTCCCAAGCTGATGCGGGTCGCGCAGGGCATCCAGCCGGGGGACACTGTCCGGATCGAGTATCGGCGCGCGGGCCAGACCAAGAGCGCGACCCTCGTGGCCGATCGGATGGAGCGCCGGGTAGCGATGTCCTTCCGCCGGATGCCCGGCCACGGGGATGGCCCCGGCTTCGGGCCTGGCGGCCCCGGCGATGGGGAACGAGCGCCCGGGATGATGATGATGTTCCAGCACCACCGCGCCGGCGGCTTGCGACTCATGGAGGTGGGGAAGGATCTGGGCGAGTACTTCGGGACGAGCGAAGGATTCCTCGTGCTCAAGTCGCCCGCGGATTCCACGTCTCCGCTCAAGGCCGGTGACGTGCTGCTTGCGATCGATGGTCGGAAGCCTCAGTCGGTCGGCCACGCGCTGGAGATCCTGCGCTCCTACGCCCCGGGCGAGAAGGCCAAGCTGGAAGTCATGCGCAAGAAGCAGCGGACCAACCTGACCTGGACGGCTCCGGCGCGTCACGCCGGGCATGGCTGGGGAGAGGGTATGGAGCGAAGCGAGGGACCCGATCCGGCGGATTTCTTCGAGATGGACCTGCCGTCATTCGATCAGGTGCTGGGGTTGGGGGAGACCTGATCCGCTCGCAGCGCGTCTCGCGGGTCGGAGGGTGCTTGCGGGGCCGGCGTTCGCCGGCCCCGCTTGCGTGTGCCCGGCCTAGTTGCTCGTAAGCCGGGCCAGCTCCTCCGCCCACCTCGGCCCGTTGGCTGCGGTCTCGTCCTCCTCATGCTTCAGGAAGGCGTATGCCTCCCGCCACGGTTGGGCCCGGATCCGCTCGGCCCAGGCCGCGAGTGCCGCCGGGTCGTATGCTCGGCGGCGAAGGCGGAGGTACCCCCACGATGCCGTGGGGACCAGGGGTGCTCCGCCCTCGTCGCCGTCAACCGCCACGAGCGCAATGTCGCGCGCCCGCAGGGCGTCGAGCACATCGTCCGCGAACCAGCTCTCGTGCCGGAACTCCATCGCCGCCCGCCACGTGCGCGGTACCTTGCTCAGAAAGTCCGTGAGTCTCGGGAGGTCCTTTTTCAGATTGGGCGGGAGCTGGAAGAGCGTCGGTCCCAGCCGGTGTCCCAGGACGTTGGCCGTGCGGAAGAAGTAGTCGAGCGAGTCGTCCTCGAGCTTGAGCCGGGCATAGTGGGTGATCCGCTGCGACGCCTTGAGAATGAAGCGGAAAGCGTCGGGCACCTGCGCGGCCCAGTCCACCAGGACCCGTTCCGAGGGCATGCGGTAGAAGGTGTTGTTGACCTCGACCGCCGCCAGCCGGGTGGCGTAGAAGTGCAGCATCTCGGCGGCAGGAAGCTTGGCCGGGTAAAACCCGCCCTTCCACTCCTTGTAGGCGTAGCCGCTCGTACCCACGAAGACCTGCACCGCATCCTCCGTTCGGGCTGCCTGAACTTCGCCCCGACCGGGCCCCCGGGCCAGGTCCACGGCGTGTGCAAGCCCAGTGCGCTCCGGCGTTTGCCAAGCCGCGAGGCCCCGGCTAGGATGGGGATTCTCCTCCGCCCAAGCCGAAAGGCCGCTGTGCTTCTCGAACTACTGCTTGCCGGACTCGCGTCCGGGCTGAGCCTGTCGGGCGACAGCCTCTCGGCGCGCAACATCACGGTGGCGGCCGGCGAGGTCGTGCACGTCATGTCGGCGGGCAGCGGCACGCCGGTGGTGCTCGTGCCCGGGCTGTTCGGCGGAGTCTTCGGCTATCGCAAGCTGGTGGCGCCGCTCGAGGGACAGGGCTACCGGGTCATCATCGTCGAGCCGCTCGGCACCGGGACGTCGGCGTACCCCAAGGGTGTGGACTATTCGCTCACCGCGCAGGCCGATCGCATCGCCAGCGTGCTCGATACGCTGGGCATCCGGCACGCGCTCGTCGTCGCCCACTCGGTGGGCGTGTCCATGGCGCTCCGGCTCACCTATCGCCGCCCCGATCTGGTCCGCGGGCTCCTGGCCATCGACGGCGGCCCGGTCGAAACGGCCGCGACGCCCGGGCTCCGGCACGCGATGAAATTCGCGGTGTTCCTCAAGCTCTTCATGGGGCAGGGGACGCTGAGGAGAAAGCTCCGCCACGGGATGATCGAGAACTCCGGCGACACGAGCTGGGTGAGCGATTCGGTGGTAAGGGGCTACACCGCGGGTCCGGGTGAGGACTTGCACCGCACGATCGACGCGCTCCACGGCATGGCGAAGTCACGTGAGCCCGAGTTGCTCCGCAATCATCTTGCCCAAGTGCGTGTGCCGGTCCGGCTGCTGGTCGGCCGGGTACCTCACGCGAGTGCGGTGACACCGGACGAGGTGACGCAGCTCAAGGCCGAGATCAGGAACTTCGCCGTGGACAGCATCGCCGGGTCGGGGCAGTTCATTCACGAGGAACAGCCGGACGTGGTGGTGACCGCGGTGACGAAGTTGGATGAGGAAGCTGTTAGCCACTAGCCGTTAGCCATTAGCCATTAGCCATTAGCCATTAGCCACTAGCTAATAGCTAACGGCTAACAGCTAATAGCTCCTTATACTCCCTCAGGTGCCGCACCGCATCCCGCTTGCGCCCCACCTTCTCGTACAGCAACGCCAGATTGTAGTGGGCATCGGCAAAGGCCGCCTCGGCCTCGAGCGCCCGCTCGTAGGCCGCGATCGCGTCACCCGGGCGCCCAAGGTCCTCGAGGGCCGTGCCCAGATTGAACGCAGCGGTGGGGTGGGTGGGATCGGCGGCGAGCGCCGCCAGGTACTGTCCGACGGCCTCGAGCGCTCGCCCGTCCCCCTGCAGCAGCCGCCCGAGATTCACCCGCGCGTCGGCGTGTCGCGGCTCCAGCAATAGCGCGCGCTCATAGGCTTCGCACGCCTGGGCCGGGGCGACGGCTTCGAGGTCGTTGCCCAGCTCGTACCACTCGGCGGCATCGAGCGGGATGCTGGCTCTCCGTGCGTCACGCACCGCGCGCCGCGCCACCGGCGCGGCGCGCGTGGCCAGCTCGGCGACTGAGAAGTCGAGCACCAGCTGTCCCGATTCCGGGTTCCAGGCCGCCTGGCCGTCCCGTACCACCACCCGGTCTCCTTCGGCGGTGATCCGGACCTCGCTCAAGCTCCGGCCACGAGGGAGCTGTCGAACCAGCCGCTTCAGCGCGCGATGAATCCGCCGCCCGGGGAT
>DATBQV010000291.1:0-1967 GCA_036560625.1 Gemmatimonadales bacterium | reverse complement strand
CGAGGGCGTGCTCGCCGACAGCGGCGAGACGGAGAAATGCGGGAAGAAGCGGGCGGTGGTGTGGCGCGGGTTCACGGCGGCGGATTCCGCGGCCATGAGCGCGGGGCGCGCCGGTGCGGGGACGGAGCGGCGAAGGACTGTGCGCTTGTCCGAGCCCGCTCCGTCCCCGCACCGCAAGTCCCCGCGCTCGCGACTTAAGGCCAAGAAGCCCCCGCCCGCTGGCTGCTACGCCTTCCTCACCCCCACCCTGCTCGCCCCTCGGCTCGCCGAGGCGGGCTTCACCCACCTCAACCTCGCGAACAACCACGCGAATGACTTCGGCCTCGACGGCCGCGGCTCCACCGAGGCGACCCTCGCGAGCCTCGGGCTCGCGACGTACGGCCCGCTGGGCCGGATCGCGGTGGACACGGTGCGCCGCGCCGATGCCATGACGATCGTCGGGGTGATCGGCTTCACGACCTATCCGTTCGCGTACGACCTGCTCGACATCCCTGCCAGCGTGGCCACGGTAGACTCGCTCCGCCGGCGGGTGGACGTCCTCGTCGTGACGTTCCACGGCGGCGCCGAGGGTGCGGCGGCGGTCAACGTCCCCGTTGTCGCCGAGTCGTTGGGGCGGGAGCCGCGGGGCGACCTGCGTGCGTGGGCGCATGCGGTGATCGATGCGGGCGCGGACGCGGTAGTGGGCCACGGCCCCCACGTGCTCCGCGGCATCGAGTTCTGGAAGGGCAAGCCGATCGTCTACTCGCTGGGCAACTTCGCCACGTATCGCGGCTTCAACCTGGCCGGGCCGCAGGCACTCACGGGCGTGCTCCAGCTGGAGCTGGCGGGCGACGGACACCTCGTGCAGGCACGACTCGTTCCCATGCGCCAGCTCCCGCTCCAGGGCCCCGCGCCCGATCCCGACGCTGCATCCGCTGCGCTCGTTCGCAGGCTGTCGGAGGAGGACTTCGGCGCCACCGCGGCGCGCATCGCCGACGACGGGTCGATCGCTCCGCCTTGAAGTCCGCCGTTGCCGGTCGCGACGGGACCCTGCCCCAAAGCGCACTGGCGCCACGCCCCCTAACCCCGCTACGCTCCGATATGACCAGTCC
This sequence comes from Gemmatimonadales bacterium, assembly GCA_036560625.1. GTDB lineage: Bacteria > Gemmatimonadota > Gemmatimonadetes > Gemmatimonadales > GWC2-71-9 > DASQPE01. The sequence continues at coordinate 876 of DATBQV010000291.1, read as the reverse complement.
TTTCGACGCGGACGAGCCCGATTCACAGCCCACGCCGGCGGCGCTCGCGGCCACCGAGGGTCCGGTCGAGCTGACCGTGGCGCTCGTGGACGACGATCGCACGCCGGAGGGCATGGTCTGCATGGCGACGTACCGGAACGGACGGCTGGTGGCGCGCTGCGCGGTGCCGCCCGAGGCGTGGGACCAGGTGCACGCGCACCGGCTGTTCGAGCAGCCGGTGCCGGTCGTGCTCGTCGCCCGCGAAGCGCCGCCGGGCCTTCAGTGCCAGCTCTTCGCGATGGTCACGCTCCCGCCGGAGCTGCAGCTGGAGCTGGAAGGCGACGAGGAGCGGGAGCCATGGGCCGAGAGCGTGCCCGGTTCCGGCTACGAGGCGGCGGCGGAACAGGTCGAGGGTGACGGCGACCCGGCGGTGGCCCCGATTCCACTCGGCAACATCGTCCGCTTCTCCAAGGATCGCGTGCACCCCGACAGCCTGCCACTCGAGGCAGTCGACATTCTGCGGAGAATTATCGAGGGGCAGACGGCGGAGGTGGTGGATAAGGCGCTGGAATGACGGTGAAAGGTGAGAAGTGAGAGGTGAGAGGTAGGAAGTGAGAAGGGGCTCCGATGATCTGCGGAGCCCCCGTTCACTGTTTACCGTTCACTGTTCACTGCTGTTCACCGTTCACCCTGTCACACAAACGTTCCCACCCTGAACTTCCAGATCCTTCCCAGCAACTCGTCCAGCATCCCCCGTCCCACAAATGCTTCGACCGCCGCCGCGGTGGCGCGGGAGTCGGCACCCCACAGGCTTGCCCGCTTGATCTCGCCCTCGAAATCCGCCTGAATGAACACCCGGTCGTCGAGCGAGAGCACGGTCGGGAGCGAGTCGGAGAA
>DATBQV010000290.1:0-8040 GCA_036560625.1 Gemmatimonadales bacterium | reverse complement strand
AGCCCGGGGGCGCCAAAACGACCCCGGGTCAGGCGTTTTAGCGCTTATTTAACGTGGTCGCAAGCGGCCGCAAATCACCACGATGGGCTTCAATTGTCTCTCCCAAGCTAACCCCTCAGCGCCCGCGTCATCAAGCCCCGCTCGGGGACCCTCCAGGTCCGGCAGGCCGAGCCGCTGCGCGGCCTGGATTGGTGTCACAGGGCGCCCAGCACGACCACCTGCGCCACCCAAAGCAACAGGTAGGCCACCAGCGGACTCATGTCCAACGGGCCGAACGGCGGGAGGACCCGCCGCAGCGGCTGGATCAGCCACTCGGTGAGCAGGACAAACGGCCGCATCCACTTTGCGTAGGGGGAGACACCGAACCAGGAGCTGATCACCCGCACCAGCAGCGCGATCCGGAGGAGCCAGAAGATTCCCGAGACTCCGGCGATCAGCCAGGTCCTGGGGCCGGCCCCGCTCAGCGCACCGAGCTCGTAGACGAGCCCGATCGCCCATCGGACCAGGCTGATCAGGATCAGGCCACCTACCACGACGATGCCCAGCAACCAGACCGGCGCGTCCGACGGGCTCCCGCCGGCGCGAAGGATCCTCTGCTCCAGCGGCAGGAGAATCGGCTCGCTGATGCGGCGGGTGAATCGGGGCCAGGGGCCGAACGGACTCAGCCGGCGTGCGCGCAGCGCCCAGTGGGTGCAGGCCACCACGGCGGCGTAGACGAATGCCACCACTACGAACCAGCGGGTAATCGAGTCGAGCAGCGCGGCTGTCATGGCGCGGGAACCTGGTACTTGCTGATCGATCCGGAGGGCGTCGCGCAGATGATACTGAAGGTTCCGCCGTGCAGGGTGGCTTCCTCGAGGATCTGGGCAGTGCCTTCGCAGGACTCGACCGCGCGGCCGCGCGGCTTCCGGAACGCCACGGTAACGACGGACGAATCGCTGACGACCCGGATCCGGCGGACGACAAGCGGGGCCAGGCTTTCGACCCCCATCTGCCGCAGCGATACCGGAGGCTGGCCCCGATGCGAGCCCTTGTAGTCCACGGCCTGATCCACCAGCTCGAAGACCTCGCGGCCGAGCAGCGCCGCGTCACGGCGGTCCGGGGGCAGCGTATCCAGGGCGGACGTGCGGGTAGGTGTCTTGGGCTTGGAGCCGGCGCACGCGGCCAGCGCCGCCGCGGCGAGCACAAGTGCCCGCGTGCCCCGCGGGCTCATTCCATCGCGAATTCGCGGTTGAACACCACCTCGAAGCTGAACGTCTTCGCCCGGCTGCGAGTCTCCATGATGTCGGCCACCCGGCGCAGGCGATCCGGAATGCTCATGATCTTCTCCTGCGCCTTGCGGCCCAGCTCGGAGAGGCCGTCCAGACTCTCGATTCTCCAGTAGCGAATCTGCTCCTGCACGATGCGCAGATAGTCGCGAGGGCCGTAGATCCCGGCGCGGCGGATGACGTCGGCAAGGTCGCGGAAGCCCGGCATCGTATACCCCGGCATGTCGATGCTCGGCAAGATGAACGACGCGGCGTGAAGCGCCTGGTCCGGATCGCGCTTCAGGATCTCCTCGAAGATCGTCCGATAGAAGGTGTAGTGCCGCGCCTCCTCCTTGGCCACGTTGCTGAGGACCTCGCCCAGGATCGGCTCGTACTCGCCCACCAGTCGCCCTGTCTCCGCGTGCGAGTGCTGCGTGGCCCGCTCCTGAACCGTGGTATAGGCGAACACGCGATACGGATCGCGGTCCCATTCGGGGTGGAACCCGGCCTTGAGATAGGCGAACTGCATTTCCTCGAGCGACCGCTGGTTGAGCAGGCGTGCCTCGCGGGAGTAGTCGTGGAGAACCTGGCCGTGCCGGTCCTCCTCAGCCGTCCAAAGGTTGTTCCACAGGCGCCAGAAGCTGTCGTCGCCCAGATACACCGCCAGCAGGCGGTGGAAGTGGGGCAGGCCCTCTTCGGTGAGCAGATTGAGCGCGAGGGCCGCCCTGGCCGCGTCGGGAATTCCGGCGGCGCGGTCTCGGAGCTGCGAGTAATGCGTGTCCGGGCAGGCGCCTTCCTGCGGCCCGATGAGGTCGGAGGGGAACCACAACTCCCGCTTCCGCTCATGGTTCTCCATCAGCTCGCGGACCTTGCCCTCCAAGTCCCGGAGCACTTCGAGTTTGGAGAGCAGCTCGCGCGCGGAGTCCGTAAGGCCCATGAGATCCGTATCGCTTTAGGGAAGAGACGAGTGGCGGGTTTCCCGAACAAACCCCGCTACGAAACGACAGCGGCCAGCCACGAAAAGTACGCGGCCGGCCGGGATGATGCCAATTGGGCGTGTCTATGGCAAATCGGGGCCCAGTACCTTCTCCATCAGCACCCACGTGCGGCCGCCGATGTAGCCGCGCCGCCGCAACACAACCTGCCATCCCAGCGCTGCCAGGAGGCCCTCGGACTCGAGGTCATCCGTCCAGAATTCGGCCAAGTGGGCCCCCGCCTCGCCGGCGCGCTCTTCGAAGGCCGCAAGTAGTCTGTGGGCATGACCTTGGTGACGTTCAGCCGGAACAATCACGACGTCGAGCAGGTTGGCGACGCCACCACGGAGCGAGAACCTGAGACCGCCGATCCAGTCACCGATCTCGTTACTCAGCACCAGATAGCGATCGCTGACGGGGTTGCCCCAGCCGGCGGCCTCCTCGGTCTCCGCTGCCAGCTCGGAGAACCAGGTCGCGAAATCCTCGTCCTGTTCCATTTCACGGATCTTGAGCTCGTCCATAGGCCCCTTGTTCCGCCATGGCTTCGACCAACGGTAGCGCAACACCAATGCCACCCTACCCCCGAAATCCTCCGCACCACCGTGCCATCCTCTGCACGTACAACGCCAAGGTGGCGCCGCGAGTTCTATTTATCGTACGGTCGCCGCCCCCGATTGAGATTCGCTGTCCCGGCACCAAGGTCCAGGGATATACTGACAGATGAGTTCGACACCTGGCGAGAGCCGTCCGGTCACCGTGCGCTGCGCCTTCTGCGGCAAGCTGAACCGGGTCGACCTGAGTCGCGTCGAGGCCGGTCCGAAATGCGCCGAATGCGGGCGCCCGATCCGCCTCGACCGGCCCATCAAGGTGACCGATGCGGAGTTCGATCGGGTGATCGAAGGCGCCGGCGTCACCGCGCTGGTGGACTGCTATGCCGACTGGTGCGGGCCGTGTCGCCTGATGGCGCCGACCCTCGACGACTTCGCGCGGGCGGAGACCGGGCGGGTCCTCGTGCTGAAGCTGGACACTGACGCCAATCCGGTGACCGCGCGCCGGCTCGGCATCAAGGGAATTCCGACGCTGATCGCGTTCCAGGGTGGCCGTGAAATGCGACGGCACGTCGGACTCGCCGACATGCGGGCGCTGCAGCAGCTGGTGGGTTCCCCTACTTGAGGCCGAGCACGATCCCCGCGAAGACCGCCACCAGCCCGAGTCCGAGCAACGCCCCCGTGAGCGGAAGCGCGAAGCGGATCCACTTGTCGAAGGGCACCCCGGCGGCCGCGAGGATCGCCATCATGGCGCCGTTGGTGGGTGTGATGAGCTCGCACAGGCCGGCGCCATACTGGTAGGCGAGCACGGTCACCTGCCGCGACAATCCCAGCAGATCCGAAATCGGCACCAGGATCGGAATCGTGAGCACCGCCTGACCGCTCGCGCTGGGCACCGGCACGTGGATGAGGGACTGGGCGAGCGTCATGCCGATCGCGCAGGCGACGAGCGGCAGGTGGGCCAGCGGAGTAAAGACGCCATGCACGATCGTGTCGAGGATCTGCCCCTGGTCGAGCGCGACGTAAACAGAGCGGGCGAATCCGACCAACATCGCCGCGCCGGCCATGGATCGGAACCCGGTGACGAACGCTTCCGCAGTCTCCGACCAGCCGAGACCGGCAACCAGTCCGGCGGCGAGCCCCATGGCGAAGAACAGGGCCGAGAGCTCATCGAATCCCCAACCCCACCGAAGGAGTCCGACGACCAGAAGTGTGAACGCTCCTAGGACGAGCGCGAGCACGACGGCGGACCGTCCACCGGTCGTGGCCCCTGGCTCGTGCGGCGGGGCGACGGCGGGGGCGATGCGATTCCGGCTGGCGTAATGGAGGGTTCCCCAGATCCAGAGGCCCAGCGCGATTGCGAGGAAGACCGTTCGGAAGGCCCACCCCGACAACAGGGGCAGTTGCGCGAGCTTCTGAGCGATCCCGACCTGAAACGGGTTGATCGGACTGAACGATGAGCCGACCGCGGCTCCTCCGAGGCTTATGGCGGCGGCGGTGAGCGGGTCGAAGCCCAGCCGACGGGTGAGCAGGAGGAGGAGCGGGACGAACGCGATGATCTCCTCCTGCATGTTCTCCGTGATTCCGCCGAGCGCGAAGGCGAGCGTCGTGATCGGGATCAGGAGTGCTTCGCGGCGGGCGAGTCGACGGGCCAGCCACCCGACCGCGTCAGCGAGCGCGCCGGTCTGCTCCACGACCGCGAATGCGCCGCCGACGAGAAACACGAGGACGACGATCGGCGCCGCGTCCACCAGTCCCTTGGGCACGGCGACGAGCGTCTGGAACGCGCTCAGGGGTCGCGGGGGTACGTTATGGTAGGTGCCGGGTACGACGACACTCCGGCCCGTGACGGGATCGTCGCGCCGTTCGTACCGGCCGGCCGGCAGCACGTGACTGAGCAGGGCCGCCGCGAACACGCAGCCGAGCAGCAGGATGAGCGGGTGGGGAAGCTGGAGGTTCAGCCGGGTCACAGCGTCCGGCACGCGCGGTGAGCGGGCGGACGGTTGGTGCAGGCGATGGTCTCGTCCATGCCGTGCGCAATGGGGCCGCAGGCCGTCGTGCGTGCCTGGCGCTCCGCTTCATCGGGGGTGGCCCCCGACGCGGTGGCCTCGTTGCGCCGCCCCTGGAACTCGGTGGTCACGGTGCACTCGACCCGCTGCGAGTTCAGGGTGCTGTAGAAAAGGAACGCCGCGAACGCCGCGGCGGCGAGGAGCGTAAGGAGAGTACTTCGACGCATGGCTGAGGAATATCCGCCGGGCCGGGGAAGCGCGCCAGCCGGGCCGCCGAGGACGCGGTGGCGCTGGACCATCGTGGTCGCCGCCCTCGCGTGCGCCGCGCTGCTGGCCGGCGGGCTCGGATTCGGCCGCGCCGTGCTGCGGCGGGACGACCCGAGGCTGGTGCTCCCCAAAGCGATCCGTGACTCGATGGACGCCGTCTTCGTTGCGTCCAACCAGCACTGGAACGAGCTGGGCGACCTCAACACTCTCGAGCGCATGCTGGGGACCGTCCGACCGACCCAGCGGGAATACCTCGGGTGCCTTCAGGGCACCGTGCGCGACGGCGCGGTCCGCGTGGACGGATGGACGCCGGCGAGCGACATGAAGCGCCTCCAGCTCGCCGTGACCGGCAACTGCGACGGGGTGCCCCGCCTCGTCGGTACGTGGCACACGCACCCCTTCCGCGCCGATGCCCAGAACCTTCCGCTCAAGGAGCGCACGCTCTCTCCCCAGGACCTGCGGACCTTCAACGCCACGGGTTACTCGGCCTCGATCGTCATCTGGGATGTCGACTCGATCGACGCGGCGGTCCGGGCACCCGACGCGAGCGTTCACCATCCCGCCGCCATCAGAATCGAGTAATCCTCCGGGCAAGTTGCGGCTAAATCGGGCGCGACCCCTCCGATCGTTCATCCCGTATCAGACTGTTGCGTAATGGGTTAGGCGCTTGTTCGTCCGAGGTACATGTTTTGCACCTCTCCTCTTAATGCGCCGCAGCGCCTCTCTTGAACCCCTGCACGCTCGCGGCGATGACCCCTGTCCGTCCTCCTGACGGCCAGCACGCGCCCAAATCGCGGCGGAGGGTACTGCTCCGATGAGTCATGCGACGCCTCGCCCCGGCACGTTCCTCGTCGTGGACGACTCCGCGCTTCACCACCAGATGTATCGGTTGATCTTCTCGAAGGGCCCGCTGGCGGGGAGCACCGTGTACCACGCCATGAACGGGCGCGAGGGGTATGCCATGCTCGCCGCGCATCCCGAGCTCACGCTCGTCCTTCTCGATCTCAACATGCCGGAGATGAACGGACTCGAGCTGTTGGCGCGCCGTCAGGCCGAGGCCCTCCACCCGCACGTCCCCGTCGTGTTGGTCACCACGGAGAGCACGCCCGAGGACGAAGCGCGCGGCCGTGGGGCCGGCGCGTGGGACTATCTCCGGAAGCCGTTCCAGCCCGCCGACGTGGAGCGGCTGATCGCCCGGCTCCAGGCCGAGCGCGCACCCGCCGCCTGAGCCATGGACGACACGTCCTTCGGTGACCTGATCCCGGAATACATCGCGGAGTGCCTGCCGCTCGCGGAGGCCGTCACCGACGCGTTCCTGGCACTCGAGCGGCGCTGGCAGAACGGCGATATGGACGCGCCCGACGCCGCGGCGCTCAAGGGGACGCTGCACACGCTCAAGGGCAATTCGGCGATGATGGGTCTGGTGCCGATGCAGCTGGTGGCCCACGTCCTCGAAGATCTCACCGCCCGCATCCTGGCCGACGCCGCCGCCCGCACCGAGGCGGCGGGTGCGCTCTTGGTCGAGGGCTCCGGTCTGCTGGCCGACATGGTGCAGGCGGCCGCGAACCCCGCGACGCTGGGCGCCGGTGCCGAGGAATACACCGGCCGGGTCCGCGCCCACCTCGGCGCCGGGGCCGAGGTCCTGCCGCAGCCCCTTCGGCTTGAGCGCCGCAACACGGAGCGCCGCGGCGATGCCGGCCCCGACGCGGCCGGGACGATCCGGGTGGACTTTCGTCGCCTCGATACCATGCTCGAGATCTTCGGCGAGGCGATGATCGAGCGCTCGGCGCTCCTCGAAGTCTACCGCGCGCTCACGGCACGGTACCGCAACAGCCCCGAGATCGCCGACCTGGAGCGCGCGGTGTCGGCGCTCGGCGCCACCATGAAGCGGCTCGAGACCGCGCTCATGCAAACCCGCCTGCTCCCGATCTCCACGGTCTTCGGCCGGTTCGGCCGGCCGGTCCGCGATCTGGCGCGGGAGGAGCGGAAGCGCGTCCGGCTGGTGACCGAGGGCGACGATACGCGTCTCGACAAGACGATTCTGGACCGCTTGGGCGAGCCGCTGGTCCATCTCCTGTCTAACGCGATCGTGCACGGGGTGGAGCCTGAGGCCGAGCGGGTCCGCGCGGGGAAACCGCCGGAGGCGACCGTCCTGCTCCGCGCCACCACGTTCGCCGACCGGGTCCAGATCACCGTCGCCGACGACGGGCGTGGGCTCGATGCCGACCGCATCGTGGAAAAGGCGCGGGCACTCGGGCTGGACGTGCCGTCCGCTGATCGCGAGGCAATCCACGCGCTCATCTTCGTGGCGGGGTTCTCGACGGCCGAGCAGGTCTCGACGGTCGCGGGGCGCGGCGTCGGGCTGGAGGCGGCCGCCGCCGCCATTCATGCGCTGGGCGGCGGCATCGAGGTCACCAGCGAGCCGGGGCGGGGGACCATGTTCACGCTCACGCTGCCGCTCACGCTGGCGATCGTGCGCTCGCTGATCGTCGAGGTCGACAAGGAGCGCTACGCGGTGCCGCTCAGCCACGTCGCGGAGACCGTGCGCCTCGAGCCGGGGACGCTGCACGAGATCAACAGCCGGGGCGTGGCGATGTGGCGCGGGAGCGCGATCCATGTCGCGGACGGAGGGCAGTTGCTGGGGACGGGCACGAGCCGCACGGCGCCGCGCAACTATTACGTGGTGCTCTTCGCCGGCCCCCGGCGCCGCGGCCTGCTGGTGGACCGGCTGGTGGGACATCAGGACGTCGTGGTGAAGGGGCTCGATCCAACCCTCGGCAGACCGGACGTCGTGTCGGGCGCCACCATCCTCGGTGACGGCCGCGTGGCCTGCATTCTCGATGCGGCGGGCATCGTGGCCCTGCGGGAGGTGGCCTGACATGCCCCGCCACTCGAAGGCTCCGGTCGTGGCGGCGACGCCATCGGTGTTCGAGTTCGCCGACCAGGTCACGGCCCAGGAGGCCGAGGCGGCGGCGCCCGCGCCGGCCGGCACGCT
>DATBQV010000289.1:0-2056 GCA_036560625.1 Gemmatimonadales bacterium | reverse complement strand
ACCTTGGCGTAAGGCATTAACGAACAACTACTTGAACATCCGTTTGGACAGGGCACTGGGTTTGCGGGACCAACATCGTTCACCCGCGGTCTCCGCTCACGACGTCCCCTATCGGCACGAGGATTCACGATGACCCGAATGCATCTGGCTACGCTCTCGCTCGCCGTGCTCGCCGCCTGCTCGGGTGGCGGCAAGTCCAGCTCGGCCAGCGCCGACAGCCTTTCGCGCGATCTGAGCCGTCCCGACGCCCCGACCGGCAACGCGATGAACGACCGGCCGGCAGCCACCCCCGCCGCCAAGCCGGCCAAGGCCAAGCCCGCGAAGGTCGCTCCGACACCGCGCACGCTCGCGGCCGGCACGCTCATCGAGGCGGCGATCGCCGACTCGATCAATTCGCGCCACGACAAGGCAGGCAAGTCGGTCACCGCCGCCGTCGCGCGGGACGTGAAGGATCACGCCGGGCGCGTTGTCATCCCCGCAGGCTCCGTCGTCACTATGACCGTGACCGAGCTGGCCCCGGCCAAGAGCCGGAGCGCGGCGGATGGGAAGCTCGCGCTGGAGGTCAAGTCGGTGAACGTCCGGGGCCGGATCTACGCGCTGGATGCGGACGTGGATCCCGTCGCGCACGAGCTCAAAGGCCGGGGCGTCACGGCGGGTGAGGCGGAGAAGGTCGGCGTCGGAACGGCCGTCGGCGCGATCGGCGGGCGCATCATCGGCGGCAACACCAAGGGCGCGGTGATCGGCGGCCTCGTGGGCGCCGGAGCCGGTACCGCGGTGGCGGTGCAGACGGCGAGCCGCGACGTGGTAGTTCGTCCCGGCACGACCGTGAAGATCACGCTGCGGGGCACGCTGGTCGCCTCGATGTAGGCGATTGCCCGAGCGGGTTCACCCAGGAACGACATGGCGCCCCTTCCGGGGCGCCATGTTTTTTTCGGTTGGATCGGCCTCAGCTCACCTTGATCATCTTCATCATCCCGTGCGCGAAGTGCGGCTTCCCATCCTTCCCGTCGGGGAAAAAGCACATGAGCGCGTAGTCGCCGGCGGGCAGGTCTACGATCGCGAAGGCATGTGCACCGGGCATGATCCCAGTCATACCCCCGAAGAGTGCCCCCGGTGCGGGGCCTGACATTTTCTCAGCCCAAGCCGCGAAGTCTTCCGGCGTCCTGCCAGGTTGCATTCTGATGATGGCGACCTCGTGGGGCTGGCTGCCGGCGTTTTCCACCCGGATGGTGTGGCGGCCGGCCGGGAGCGCCGCGGACAACTGGAAGTCAAAGTCCACCAGCTTCATGACGATGTCTGCTGCGGGCTCCGCGCCCGCCCGGCTCGGCCCGACCACCTTGACTGGATGGACCATGCCCTTCATCAGATGCGGCATCCCATCCGCGCCAGGGACAAAGCACACGATAGCGTAATCGCCCGGTTCCAGCGAAACCGTCGCGGTCGTCGTGCTCCCGGGCTCCGGCGGGTTCGGGCCGCCCGCGAGGCTGGCCCATGGAGGTGGTGGGCCGCCGGCCTTGAGCGCAGCGACGTAGTCGTCGCCGGTCTTGCCTTCGTCCAGCTTGATCAGCTGGAGATGGTGCAGCGACGGACCTTTGTTGACGAGGTGGAACGTGGTGAGACCCGCCGGCACGGTGGCTGGCGCATCGAATGCGTAATCGCGGGCGGTGACAGTGACCTCGTTGGTGCCGCCGGCGGCGGCATCCTTCGCGGGCTCGCCGGCCCGACATGCAGCGAGCGCGGCGATGGTGAGGGCTAGTGCGCTCCGGAATACGCGGTCGCTAGACATGGGCGCTCCTGGGATGGTGGGCGGTGGCATCCGGCACGGTTAGGATGGCGTGAGAGCCGGCGGAGCGCCAGTTCCCCCTCGGCCCCCCGCGAGGCCGGGCGGCGTGTCCGGGGAACCCCTCGGCGGCGCTGCCTGTTAGCTCCCGTTGGGCCTCAGCGTGGAAGCCGGTCCTGCCTGCCCCGCGCCCTTCCAGCAATCACCGCCAGCGAGGTTGATCTCGCTCCAGGAGCCAAGATGGCTACCAAGACGACACCCGTACCTCATCATGTG
>DATBQV010000288.1:0-4285 GCA_036560625.1 Gemmatimonadales bacterium | reverse complement strand
TTGAGGTCCAGCTCCGGCGGGCGCGGGCGCGCCAGCAGTCCGCGCGCGAGCGGACTCCAGGGGATCACTCCGATGCCTTCATGAAGGCAGAGCGGCAGCATTTCCCGCTCTTCCTCACGATAGAGCAGGTTGTAGTGATTTTGCATCGAGACGTACCGGGCCCAGCCGTGCCGCTCGGAGGCAGACAGGGCGAGCGCCATCTCCCAGGCATAGCCCGAGCTGGCGCCGATGTGGAGCACCTTGCCGGTGTGGACCAGATGGTCCAGCGCGCCGAGCGTCTCCTCAATCGGCACCGTCGCATCGAACCGATGGACCTGATACAGATCGATCACCTCGAGACCGAGCCGGCGCAGGCTCGCCTCGCAGGCCTGGATGATGTGCTTACGTGACAGGCCGCCCTGGTTCGGGCCGTCGACCAGCGGGAAGTGGACCTTGGTCGCGACGACGATTTCCTCGCGCCGGGCCAGCTCCCGCAGCGCGCGCCCCGTCACCTCCTCGCTCACGCCGGCCGAGTACATGTCGGCCGTGTCGAAGAAGTTGATGCCCGCCTCGATGGCCCGGCGGAAGTAGGGACGCGCCGCCGCGTCGTCGAGAACCCACGGCCTCCACGCCGGGCTGCCGTAGCTCATGCAGCCGAGGCAGATGCGGGAAACCGTGAGTCCGGTGCGGCCCAGCCGGGTGTATAGCATGGCCCCTCGTAGCGTCAGGCGTTGACCCGTGCCATTCCCGCTGCGGGATACCGGCCTCCCGCGGCCACGTCCCGGGGCGACGCGGCGTCGATCGCGGCCAGCTCGGCCGGAGTGAGCCGCAGGCCCGCGGCGGCCGCGTTTTCTTCCAGGTAGCGCACGCGCTTGGTGCCCGGAATGGGAACGATATCGTCACCCTGAGCCAGCACCCACGCAAGCGCAAGCTGCGAGGGCGTCCACCCCTTGGCGCGAGCCAGCTGCTCGATCCGGGTCACCAGCTCCAGGTTCTTCGCGAAGTTCTCGCCCTGAAAACGCGGGTTGTTCCGGCGCCAGTCGTCGGGAGCCAGATCGTCGAGGCTGCGGATCCGGCCGCCCAGGAAGCCACGCCCGAGGGGACTGTAGGCCACGAACGTGATCCCTAGGTCGCGGCAGGCAGGCAGGATCTCGTCCTCGGGGTCGCGACTCCAGAGCGAGTACTCCGTCTGCAGCGCGGCGATCGGATGCGTCGCGTGAGCCCGACGAATCGTCTGCACGCCGGCCTCGGAGAGACCGAGATGCCGCACCTTTCCCGCCTGCACCAGCTCGCCCATGGCGCCCACGGTATCCTCGATCGGCACTTTGGGGTCCACCCGGTGCTGATAGTACAGATCGATGTGGTCGACGCCGAGCCGCGCGAGCGACGCGTCGCAAGCCTGGCGGACGTACTCGGGCCGGCCGCTCAGTCCGGCCCAGCTGCCGTCGGCACCGCGGACATTCCCGAATTTGGTCGCGACAATCACCCCGTCACGGCGGCCCCGGATCGCCCGGCCGACCAGTTCTTCGTTGGTGAACGGGCCGTAGACGTCGGCCGTGTCGAGGAAGTTGATGCCGAGCGCGAGCGCGCGGTGAATCGTCGCGATCGACTCGGCATCGTCCCGCGCGCCGTAGAACTCGGACATCCCCATGCATCCGAGGCCGATCGCCGAGACGAGGGGCCCTTGCCGGCCCAGTCGGCGTTGCTGCATTGCTGCCTCCCTTAGGGTACGAACTGGGCGATGCCGTCGCGGAACGACCAGTCGATGTCGCGGTTCTCCACGATGGAGATCAGCACGTTGGCCGGGGCGATGCCCGGATCGCGGGCCAGGTTTGCGACCACCTTCTTGTAGAATGCCTTCTTCGCCTCCGGCGCGCGCCCGCTCCGCATGATCAGGAACATCATGACGCGGTCGGCGGTCCGGGTCTGGTGCTCGAGCGCATAGGGCTCGTGCTCGGTGATGATCTGATACCGATCGTCATCCGGAAATCCCATCGTCTCGATCACCGCGGAGTTGACGCCGTCGGCGATGGCTTTCACGTACGCGGGAGACCGACCCTTGAGAATCGAGATGTTGACCAGCGGCATGGCGTCCTCCCTTGGGTGATTTGATCGATCGACCGTCAGCCGTCCGCTACGTCGGGGTCCCACAGACGTTTGCGAAAGTAGTCGCGCCAGCCGGCCGGCAGCGCCGGGTGCCGGCTCGCGCGTTCCAGCAGGGTTTGATTGGGCGCGTCGTACGTGTAGAGTCGGACGACGTCCGCAACCGTGAGCCCTCCCTCGTCACGCGCCACGCGCTCGATGCTGTCGCCCGCTCCAAGGTCTCCCTCACGGGTCACAGCCAGGTAGAACCCACTCCTGCCGCTTTCATGGAAGAGCTTCACCATGTCCGGCCGCCCGAAGCGCACGCCGAGCTTGTAGCAGGGCTGTCGCGGCTGGGTGACGATCAGCTCGGTCGTCCCGATCCGGTATCGGTCGCCGATCGATACGTCGCTCTCGAGCAGGCCCTCGGTCGTCAGGTTTTCCCCGAACGCCCCCCAGGGCAGCTTGGGGTCCGACAACTCCCGGCGCCACGCGGCGTAGTGCTCCGCGGGGTACGCGTAGACCGCCTTTTCCGGCCCGCCGTGCACCGAGAGATCGGACTGCTCGTCGCCCTCGACATTGAGGCGCGTGACCCGCGCGCGACCCGGCACCGGCTGCTTGAAGATGGACGTCCTCACCGTGCGGCCTCGCCATTCGACCTCGCGGGGCCCGCCGACACTCAGCGCTAGTAGCTTCATGCTCACCCGATACCGGGCTTCCCCAGGGCTTTGCGCAGCGTCCCGATCTCTCCGACGTGATATACCTCGTGCAACGCCGCTTCGTAGGTCGCCTGGCCCAGCGACTTGAAGAACGGGTTGGCTTCTCGCGGTGGCCGGTCGAGCCCGTCGTCCGCGGCTTGCTCAACCAGGCCAAGCAGCCGGGTGTGGGTTCTTCCGAGGAGGGACCACAGCTCGGCCAGTGAGGGATAGCGCGTGGCCGAGGTCGGCGCCGCACAGCCGGTCGCGCACGCCTTGCGGAGCGCCTCGCTCGTGAGCCGATCCGGCGCGCCGAAGAGCCAGCACACGTCGTCTTCGACGCAGGCCAGGTGTCCCAGGTGCCAGAGAAGCGGATTGGGCGCCTGTCCCCCCGCGGTCGCGCCCGCCTCGACTTCGGTGAAGTCCTTGGCCCAGGTGTTGAGCCAGCCGCGCGCGTCGTTGGAGACGTCGCGGAGCGTCTGGTTGAGCTTCATCATGCCTCCGGGTTCATGTACCGCATTTCGTTGGTCGCCACAAAGCCCAGGGACTCGTAGAGCCGCCGGCCTTCGGGCGCGGCGTGCAACACCAGGCTGTCGAGCTTCTGCGCCCATGCCCAGGTCAGCACCGCGACCATCACCTGGCGCGCGACGCCGCGGCGCCGGAACCGCTTCTCGGTGTAGACGTTGACCACGATACCCTGGCGACCGGCGGCCACGCCGGGCGGGCTCGGCGCCCGTCGGGGGAACGGGAGCACGCGGCGGAGCTGGACACCGGCGCCGGCGACGACGCTGTGAGGCTCGCCGGCCGAGGTGGCGAGCCACCCGACGTACTCGCCCCGCGGCATGGCGTCCGCGAGATAACCGCGCGTGGCGGCAACGATCTCTTCCGTCAGCTCGGGGGTCGCCGAGCCCATGTCGCGGAACATCGCCGCGCGATGGCTGGCGATGATGTCGATGTCGGCGGGAGTGGCCGGCTGGATGACGAATTTGTGAGGCGTAGGCATTGGGCCAGAGCTGTTCGTCGCTGCCGGGGAATGTAGCTGAGGCCTGTCCCGCTGGGACGGGGCCTGGCGATCCGCGTCGCCGGAAGGCGCTCAGCTGGCACAGGCCATCGTGATCGTGCCCGGGGCATCCTCAGCGACCGATTCGGTACAACTGGTGCCCTTCGCGCAGGCGGAAGCGTCGCCGGCAGCCATCCCGGCGCTGCCTTTCTCATTCCGAGCGGGCGAGAGGAAGCCGTCCGCGTGAGTGGGGATCGTGCTGGCCGCACTGGTGCTCACCGGAGCGGTCGAGTTGCCCGGGGTAGCGGGGCTGGTGGGGTTCGTGATGTACCGCACGGGGCGTGCGCAACGGGCGATCACACCAAGGGGCGGCCGGGGATGAACCCCCGAGGGTTGGCTACCGCTGCGGCGCTCCCGGCGGCGTGCCGCTGGTGAACACGTCGCGGTTCTTCGCGGTGTACGACGCCCACTCGGGCGGGACCTCCTCGTCAATGAATATCGCCGCCACCGGACACTCGGGCACGCATGC
>DATBQV010000287.1:0-6434 GCA_036560625.1 Gemmatimonadales bacterium | reverse complement strand
GTGGCCGCGCTCGACCACATCGCACTCGATATTGCCGGGGGCGAGTTCCTTACGGTGCTCGGCGCCTCCGGGTCCGGCAAGACCACGACGCTCCGGCTGATCGCGGGGTTCGAGCCGCCGACGACCGGTCAGATTCTGATGGATGGCGTGGACATCGCCGGGTTGCCGCCCTACCGCCGAGACGTCAACACCGTCTTCCAGCAGTACGCGCTCTTTCCCCACCTCACCGTCCGTGAGAACGTCGGCTACGGCCTCCGCATGCGGCACGTGCCTCGCGCCGAGATCGGCACGCGGGTGACCGAGGCGCTGGCCCTGGTACAGTTGGGTGACCTCGGCGCGCGGAAGCCGAGGCAGCTGTCGGGCGGGCAGCAGCAGCGGGTGGCGCTCGCGCGCGCGCTGGTCAATCGTCCCCGGCTCCTGTTGCTGGACGAGCCGCTCGGCGCGCTGGACTTGAAGCTCCGCCGGGCGATGCAGCTCGAGCTCAAGCAGCTGCAGACGCGGGTCGGGATCACGTTCGTCTACGTCACGCACGATCAGGAAGAGGCCCTCACCATGAGCGACCGCATTGCGCTCATGCGGAACGGGCGGATCGAGCAGCTGGGGACGCCGGACGAGATCTACCACCGGCCCGCGACGCGGTACGTGGCCGACTTCATCGGGGACACGAACCTGTTGCGGGGAAGGGTGGCTGGCACGGCCGGCCGGGAGGCCACGATCCGGCTGGGCGGACCGGCCGCGCCGGGCGGGCCCGGCGGCGGGAGCGGTGTCACGCTGCGCGTGCCGATCGCCAGCGGGGCGCCGCCGGCGGTGGGAGCGGACGTATGGCTTTCCGTGCGTCCGGAGTGGCTGTCGGTGGAGCCGCGCGCCCGGAGCGCGCCCGGGGACGCGCCGCCCGCGGGAAGCGGTGTTGCGCCCAACTCGGTCTACGGGACGGTCGCGGACCTCGTCTTCGTGGGCGCGGCCACCAAGGTCTACGTGGCGCTCGCGGACGGCACCCGCCTCATGGCGTACCGGCCGGCGGACGATGCGCCGGCACCGGGCGCCCCGGTGACCGTGGCCTGGCCAGTGGACGCCGGGGTGCTGCTCGGTGAGTAACCCGGCGGGCACTCGACGCCTGGTGCTCCGAGCGGGCGCGCTGGTCCCGATCCTCTGGGCGACCGTACTGCTCTTCGTCCCCTACACGCTGCTCCTCGTGCAGTCGTTCTGGCGGCTCGACAACGGCGTGCTCACGCCGGGCTTCACGCTCGACAACTACCGGCGCCTGGTGGGCACGTCGCTCTACCCGAGGACCATCCTCTACTCGGCCGAGACGGCGCTGTGGGTGACGGGAGCCGCTCTCATCCTGGCGTATCCGCTGGCCTACCTCCTCGCGTTCAAGGTCCGGCGCCACCGGGACCTGCTCTATCTCGCCGTCATCATTCCGCTCTGGGTGAGCTACGTGGTCCGGGCCTACGCGTGGAAGATCATCCTGGGCCAGCAGGGGATCCTGAACGGGCTCCTGCTCTCGCTGGGGATCATTCACGAGCCCCTCTCGGTGCTGCTCTACAGCCGCTGGGCCGTGGTCGTGGCGCTGACCCACATCTACACGCCCTTTGCCCTGATGCCGATCTTCGCCGTGCTGGAGGCGATTCCGCCCTCGCTCCGCGAGGCGAGTCAGGACCTCTACGCCAGCCGCTGGCGCACGTTCGTCCACGTCACCCTGCCGCTCTCGCTTCCGGGCGTGCTCGCGGGTGCCACCTTCGCCTTCGTGCTCAGCATGGGCGACTTTCTCGCGCCGCAGCTGCTCGGCGGCAACGACAGCGCGCTGATGGTCTCGAATCTGGTCTGGAGCCTCTTCGGCGTCGCGTACAACTGGCCGCTGGGCGCGGCGGTAGCGGTGGTGATGCTCGGACTCACACTCGCGCTGCTGGCACTCACCGGCGCGCTCGAGCGGGGCGGCGTCCGCCGGTGAGACGCCCCGCGACCGACTACGCGTTGTGGACCGCGGGCATCGGCGCCCTCTTGTTCCTGTACTTGCCGGTGATCGTGGTGGTGCTGTTCTCGTTTCACGACCAGAGCATCATCGCCTGGCCGTTGCGGCTCGGCACGCTTCGCTGGTACGGCGTGCTGGCCGGCGACACCCAGATGCTGGCGGCGGCCTGGGCAAGCGTGAAGCTGGCATTGCTCGCGGTCGCGATCGCGCTGGTGATCGGCGTGCCGGGTGCGTTCGTCCTCGATCGGATGGACTTCCCCGGCAAGACCGCGTTTCGCCGTCTCGTGCTGCTGCCGTTGATCCTGCCCGGGATCATCACCGGCGTGGCCCTGCTTTCGTTCTTCAGTCTGCTCAAGCTCAGTCTCTCCAGCGGATACCCGCTGGTGCCGGGCTGGCCGGTCGTTCTGGGGCATGGAGCGGCGCTGACGCCGGTCGTGATGACCCAGGTGTTCGCCCGGCTCCAGCGGTTCGATCGGAGCCTCGAGGAGGCGAGCCAGGATCTCTACGCCGACGACTGGCGCACGTTTCTGTACGTCACGCTCCCCACTATTCGCTCCGCCGTGCTGGGCTCGGCGCTCCTCGTGTTCACGCTGAGCCTCGACGAGATCGCGGTGACGTTCTTTCTGGTGGGACGGCAGAACACACTGCCGTTGCAGTTCTGGGGTCTGCTGCGGCGGGGCATCACGCCGGAGGTGAATGCGGCGTCGACCGTGATTTTTGTCGCCTCGGTCGCGGTGATCGTCCTTGCTGCGCGCGCGATGCGCGAGCAACCTCATTGACAGCCCCGGAGCCGAGCCGTACATTCGCGCGACTAACCCCTATGCCTACGCCGAAGAGGCCCTTGATCTTACGCGGCGCGCCGCTCCGCACGATGGTGGAGCTTCGCTGCATCGCGCGTCGCTCGCATCCACCGGGCCGGTGACGGCCCGGAGGTGAATTCGGTTCACTGATTCACCCCCGCCGCCACACCGTCGCCCGCCGTGCGCTGCGAGTCGCACGGGCAGGGCGGTCCGGCCGGGTCGGCCCGGCACTGGTTCCCATCCGTGTTCCCCTATATGGCCAAGGATCGACTCGTGAGCCCCCAGCCTTGTGCGCTGTTGCTCGCCGCCGTGCTCGTCGGTGCTCCGTTCGCCGGTGCCCGGGCGCAGCAGCCGCTCGCCTTGAGCGGCCGGATCACCAATCAGGACGGCAACCCCGTCGCGACCGCGACGGTCGCCATCCCCGCCTTCGGTCTCGGCGCCGCCATCCGGTCGGACGGGAGCTATACGCTGCCGCTGCCGGACCGATTGAAAGGCCAGACGGTCGGGGTCTCGGTGCGGGCGATCGGCTACAAGCCGGTGGTGGTGCAGGTGGCCATCGGCGAGACCGGCGCCACCCAGGACTTCGCGCTGGAGTCGAACCCGCTCCAGCTGGGCGAGCTGGTCGTGACCGGCGCCGGCACGGAGACCGAGGTCGAGAAGCTCGGCAGCGTTCGCAACAACGTGGACTCGGCGCTCATTGCCCGGAGCAACGAAGCCAGCGTCGTGAACGCGATCTCGGCCAAGGCGCCCAATGTCGAGGTCATCTCGGCGTCGGGTGACCCCGGTGCCTCCGCCTCGATTCGCATCCGCGGTGCCAACACGCTGGGTGGTGACGGCCAGCCGCTCTTCGTGGTGGATGGCCAGCCGATCGACAACTCCGTCACCACCACGGCGGCGCTCGATCCCCAGACCGGTGGTCAGCAGGGCGGCGTCTCCTCGCCCAACCGTGCGATCGACATCAACCCCGAAGACATCGAGTCGATCGAGATCCTGAAGGGAGCGGCGGCGGGTGCGGTCTACGGCGCGCGCGCGGGGCAGGGCGTCATCCTGATCACGACCAAGAAGGGGCGCCCGGGCGCCACCAGGTACAGCCTGCGAAGCTCGTTCTCCTGGACCGACATCAATCGGTTCCCGCAGCTGCAGCGTCAGTTCGGCCAGGGCGACGGCGGCGTCGCCGATCCGTGCGCGGCGTCCTCGGCGACCCCGACCCCGATTCTCGACTGCTACGCGACCGAGGACAGCTGGGGCCCCGCGCTCGCGCCGGGCACGCCGACGTTCGATCACGCAAGCGAGCTGTACCAGACCGGATTCGGCAGCGACAACACGCTGACGATTTCGGGGGGAAACGAACGAACGACTTTTTACGTGTCCGGATCGCTGCTCAACCAGAATGGGGAGCTCCCGGGGCCGAACACTAACTTCAACCGGAAGTCCTTCCGGCTCACGGGCGACCACCGGGTGTTCGACAACCTGAAAGTCGGCGGGAACATCAGCTACACCAGCTCGACACAGTACGCGGTGCAGAAGGGCTTCAACTTCAGCGGCATCACCTGGGGCGGGTGGCGGACGCCGCCTGAGTTCAACAACCTGGACTATGTGACCACGCCGGACAGTGTGCAGCGGTCGTTCCGGTTCCCCAACCCGTCGTTCGGCAACGCGGACTCGACCCGCGGCTACGACAATCCGCTCTGGTCCACGCTCAACGCCGTCAGCTCGTCCATCGTCGGCCGAACGATCGGCAACATCTCGCTGGACTTCACGCCGTGGTCCTGGCTCAAGCTGAGCTACACGCTCGGCGTGGACGACGGTAACGACAGCCGGCTCCAGGGTCAGCCCCCGTCCAGCTCGAACACTCCAGACCCTCGCGGTCAGGTCATCAAGCAAACGCTGGTTAACACGCAGTGGGACGGCAACTTCCTCGGCACCGCGAGCTACACGCTGAGCCCGAAGGTGAAGGGGACGTTCAGCCTGGGGCAGAACCTCAACACCCGGAGCTTCCGCCAGCAAGGGCAGGTGGGCAACGGGCTGATCGCCGACGCACCGTTCAACCTCAGCAACGCGTCGACCTTCCCGCCGCCCAAGGACATCGAGACGAAAATCCGGACCGAGGGCTACTTCGGGCAGGCGACGTTCGATCTCTGGGATCAGCTCTTCCTCAAGGGCGGCGTGCGCTACGACGCCGCCTCGAGCTTCGCGAGCAACGCACAGTGGGCCTGGTTCCCGAGCGCGAGCGCAGCATGGCAGTTCACCAAGGCCGTCGGCAATCTTGGCGGGCTGCTCTCCTACGGAAAGGCGCGGCTGGCGTACGGCCAGGTCGGCACGCAGCCGTCGCCCTACCTCGCCGCGAGCATCTATCAGTCCGCGCTGTTCGGGGACTTCGACGCGTTCGGGGTGGCCTCGAGCCAGAGCGGCCACGGAGGCCTCTTCAGCCCCTTCATCCGCCCGGCCACGGACCTCCGGCCCGAGCGCACCAAGGAGTTCGAGGCGGGCGTGGATCTGGGGCTGTTCAATGATGCGGCCGACCTGAGCTTCACCTGGTACAAGCGCAACTCGACCGACGTGATCCTCCTGGTGCCGGTGGCCGCGTCGTCGGGTGACACGGTGCAGGGCGCCAACGCGGCCAGGATCCGGAACGCGGGCACCGAGTGGGCCCTCAACATCCGCCCGATCACGCGCAAGAACTTCGCGTGGGAGCTCGGTATCGTGCTCGGCACCAACCGCAACCAGGTGGAAGACCTCCGCGGCGCGCAATTCGTCATTTACGGCGGCCTGGGCGGCGCCATTCAGGGCGGCCCGACCGCGGTGGCCCAGGTAGGTCAACCGATCGGCGCCTTCCGGGACTACGACTTCGTCCGCTGCGGCCGCGGCGTGATCCTCACCGACGGCGGCGGCAGCCCCTACGACGTCGATGCCAACTGTACGGCCACGCAGATCCAGAGTAAGGCGCTCTTCATCGACAACGGCACGTTCACCAACAGCAGCGGCATCGGTAGCGCTGGGCCTGGCTTCCCGCTGCTGGACCCGACGCAATACGTGATCGCCGACCCGAACCCCAAGTGGACCGGCTCGGTCCGCACCAGCGTCCGAGTCGGGAACTTCTCGTTCTCGGGGCTGGTCGACGTGCGGCACGGGGGGCAGGTCTGGAACGGGACCCGCGCGGCGCTCAACGCGGTCGGGACGTCGGCCGAGAGCGCGCTCAGAGGCCAGAACGTGGTGTTCGGTCAGAGCTTCCTGCCCGGCCCGGTCGCCGGGCCCGGCGCGGGGACGACGGCCGTGCTGGATCAGAACTTCTTCGCCAACTACTACGGGTGGTCGTTTGCCAGCACCATCGGCCAGCCGTTCTACGAGGACGGCGGGTTCGTGAAGCTGCGGGAGATCT
This sequence comes from Gemmatimonadales bacterium, assembly GCA_036560625.1. GTDB lineage: Bacteria > Gemmatimonadota > Gemmatimonadetes > Gemmatimonadales > GWC2-71-9 > DASQPE01. Next base: position 283 of record DATBQV010000287.1, on the reverse strand, counting down.
CGGTGGGCTACACCATGCGGAACCGGTTCGTGACGCGCACGCTGGGCCTGTCCAGCGTGGACCTGCGCCTGGCGGGTCGGAATCTCGCGGTGTGGACCAACTACTCCGGCGCGGACCCGGAGACGAACCTCGGCGGGGCGGAGACGGGCGCTCGGGGCATCGACTTCTTCAACAACCCGCAGTCCCGGTCGTTCGTGTTCACCGTCGTCCTGGCCCGCTGATGCGGCCGCTGACTCTCATCGGGATCAGACGCATGCGCTCACTCCTCCGGTCGATGATGCTG
>DATBQV010000286.1:0-5700 GCA_036560625.1 Gemmatimonadales bacterium | reverse complement strand
CACTTCTCACCTCTTACCTCTCACTTTTCTGACCCCCCTCGACCTCGCCGTCGTCCTGGTCTACTGCGCCGTCTCGCTCGGCGTGGGCCTCTGGGTTGCACGGCGCCAGCGGACGGCCGGCGATTACTTCCTCGGCGCCCGCGACCTGCCGGCCTGGGCCATCCTGCTTTCCATCGTCGCGACCGAAACTTCCGCGGTCACCGTCATCTCGATTCCCGGCACCGGCGCTCGCGGGGACCTCACGTTTCTCCAGCTCGTGCTGGGTTTCATCGTGGGGCGGACGGCGGTCGCCATCTGGCTCCTGCCCGGCTACTTCAGGGGCGACCAGGAGACGGCCTATGCCCGACTGGAATCGCGCTTCGGTCCCGGCACGCGCCGGCTCATGTCCGCGATCTTCCTCGTCACCCGGTTCCTGGGCGACGGCGTGAGGGTCTTCGCCAGCGCGATCCCGCTCGCCCTCGTCACCGGGTGGAGCGCACCGGTCTCGATCGGCGTGATCGGCATCGTCACGATGGTCTACACCTGGTTCGGCGGGTTCAAGGCCGTCGTCTGGGCCGATGTGTTCCAGCTGGGCGTGTACGTGGCCGGCGGCGTCGCGACGCTCGCGGTCGCCTGCGCCCTCGCGGGGGGCGTCGACGCCGTCCTGACCGCCGCAAGCACCGCGGGCAAGCTGCGCATGTTCAATCCTACACTGAGCCTCACCACCACCTATACGCTGCTCGGCGGGCTGGTGGGCGGTGCCATGCTCTCCGCCGCCTCGCACGGCACCGATCACCTGATCGTGCAACGACTGCTGGCCACACGGTCGCTTCGGGACGCGCGCGTGGCGCTGGTGGGCTCGGGCCTCGTCGTGTTCCTCCAGTTCCTCCTGTTCCTCCTCGTGGGCACCGCGATCTGGGCCACGCGGCTGGTTCCGGCTGCCGTTCCGTCGGACCAGATCTTTCCCGGCTTCGTGCTCGCGCACTTGCCCACCGGGCTTGCCGGCCTCGTCGTGGCCGGCATCCTGGCCGCGGCAATGGGCACCCACAGCTCGGCGATCAACGCGCTCGCGTCTTCGCTGACGCACGATCTCTATGTCGGGTGGACCGGCCGGCGCGACCCCGCGCATCTGCTGCGCGTGGGCCGGCTCTTCTCCGCGTTGTGGGGCGTGGCGTTGATGGTAGGCGCGCTGGTCTTCCTCGCGTTCGACCGTGAGGGGACAACTCCGGTCGTCGTGCTCGCGCTCTCCGTCGCCTCGATCGCCTACGGAAGCCTGCTCGGCACCTATTTGCTGGCGGGCCGATGGTCCCGGGCGAACGGACGTGACGTCGTCACGGGCGCCGGCGTGTCGCTGGCGGTGATGCTGGTGGTGTTCTTCGCCAAGGCGCTGGCGCAGCATCCGGGCCTCGAGTGGCTGACTCCGGTGGGGAGGCTCGCGTGGCCCTGGTACGTGCCGCTCGGCACCGGGCTCACCGTCGCGGTGGGCATGCTGTCGCGCTTGCTGTCGCGACGCCCGGATGGACAGGGTCGAGCAGGCTGACGATCTTCATTCCCCAGCCATGACCCCCATTCTGATCGGAACCGATGTCGGCGGGACCAAAACCGCCGTCGCCGTCGCCGAGGGCGACGAGGTCGTAGCCCGGGCCGACGGACCCGGCGCCGCGCTCCGTCCCGGCCGTGCGCTGCAGTCCGCCGCGACCATCGCCGAAGTGGTGCGCCGGGCGCTCGCGGGGGTCGGGCACATCCGCGGCGACGTGCTCGTGGTGGGAGCCGCCGGCGCCGGCCGGCGGACCGAACGGGAGGAGCTGACCCAGGCGCTCCGGGGTGAAGCGATCGCAGAGCGCGTCGTCGTCACGACCGATATCGAGATCGCGCTCGTCGCCGCCTTCGGTGACGGGCCGGGCATCGTCGTGAGCGCGGGCACCGGCAGCATCGCCGTCGGCCGCGACCGGAGCGGTGCCATGCATCGAATCGGCGGTTACGGCTGGCAGATGGGAGACGAAGGGAGCGGCTACGCGGTCGGGCGGGCGGCGCTGGGCGCGGTAAGCCGGGCGCGAGACGGCAGGAGCCCCGCGACGCCGCTCCAGCAACGGATTCTCTCCACCACCCGAAGCGCGGATTTCGACGAGTTGGTCCGGTGGGCCGCGACGGCGAGTTCGGCGGAAGTCGCCGCGCTTGCGCCCTCGGTGCTCGACGTGGCGGCGGCGGGAGACCTGGTGGCGCGGGGGATCCTCGACTACGCGGCCCGGGAGCTGTCCCAGCTCGCCATCTGCCTGTTGCCCCTCCTCGACACCGAGCCCGAGCCGATGTGCGTGGCGCTCACCGGAGGACTGCTGGAGGTCGACACCGCGCTCCGCCGGATGGTGTTGCAGAAACTGACCGACCAGGAAGGACTCACCCTGCTCGACCGCCCGGTCGACTCCACCCTCGGCGCCCTCGCGATGGCGAAGAGGGCCTAGGTCGCCTGCCCCCGCGCCCGCTCCGGGTTCCGGAGCCGGCTGTGTCGCGCCCCGTACAGGAAATACAGCACCAGCCCGAGCACCAGCCAGATCACGAAACGCTTCCACGTGATCACGGGCAGCTTGAGCATGAGGTAGAGGCAGGCCGCAACGGAGATAAGCGGCGTGACCGGCACCCACGGTGCCCGGAAGGGGCGGCTCCGGTCCGGGTCGGTGTACCGGAGGACGATGACGCCGAGGGATACGAGCACGAACGCAAAGAGCGTACCGATGTTGGTCAGGTCCACGACCTCCGCGATGTTCGCGAAGGCGGCGAACGTGCCGACGAAGCAGCCCGTGATGATCGTGCCGACCCAGGGGGTCTTGTAGCGGGGATGCACCTTCGCGATGAACGGCGGCAGCAGGCCGTCCCGCGCCATCGAGAAGAAGATCCGGGGCTGGCCCAGCTGGAACACGAGCAGCACACTGCCCATCGCGATGACCGCGCCCAGCGACACGATGAGACGGGAGGCCTTGAGCAGCGCGGGCGGCCCGTCCGAGTACTGTAGCGCCGTAATCATCGGCTCCGCCGTGCCAAGCGACTTCCACGGCGCCATGCCGGTCATCACCGCCGAGAGGCCAATGTAGAGCACGGTGCACACCACCAGGCTCATGATGATGCCGAACGGCATGTCTTTCTTCGGGTCCTTCGATTCCTCGGCGGCGGTCGAGACCGCGTCGAATCCGATGTAGCTGAAGAAGATGATGGCCGCGCCCGCGCTGATGCCGGCGAAGCCGTTGGGCGCGAAGCCGCCGGTCGCGGGGTTGGTCCAGTTCCCCGGCTTGATCAGAAACACGCCCACCGCGATGAAGAACAGGATGATGCCGATCTTGAGCACCACCATCGCGTTGTTCGAGTTCGCCGACCCCCGCACGCCGCGAATGAGGATGACCGTGATGACGCAGACGACCAGGAAGGCGGGCAGGTTGACGATCAGCGGGATTCCGAGAATGCGCGGGGCGTCGGCGATCGCGGAGGCCAGGTAGGTCATGGTCGGATCGGTCGCGCCCGCCGCCACGGCGGCGGCCGCGTCGTGGGCCGACCGGTAGTCGGTGCCGAGCCAGGCCGGCACCGTGACGCCGAAATGGCTGACCAGCTCCCGGAAGTACCCCGACCACCCGATGGCCACGCCGATATTGCCCACCGCGTACTCGACGATCAGGTCCCAGCCGATGATCCACGCGACGAACTCGCCGAGTGAGGCGTAGGCGTAGGTGTAGGCGGAGCCCGCGATCGGCACCATCGCGGCGAACTCCGCGTAGCACAGCGCCGCGAAGCCGCAGGCCACGGCGGTGAGCAGGAACGACACGACGATCGCCGGCCCCGCACCCGGACGGGCCGCGTCGCCGACGATGGCGGTCCCGGTGGCCGCGAAGATCCCCGCGCCGATGGTGGCACCGACCCCGAGGGCGGTGAGGTGCCACTTGTTGAGCGACCGCGAGAGGCCACCGCGCTCGCGAATGTCCTGCTCGCAGTCCTGGATGGATTTGCGGATGAAGAGGGACGACATGAACCCCTTGGTGGGCTAGAAGAAGACCGTGACCGTCGTGGTCCCCGGCACCGGCGTTCCCTCGGGCGAGCGGGCGGGCCGGAATCGGTAGTTCCGCATCGCTTCCTCGAACTTCCGCGCGAAGCCTCCGTCGCGGATCTCCGGATCAATGGCGATCCGCTCGACTCGGCCGTCCGCGGCGACGAAGAACGTCACGTCGACGCGTTGACCGCGCATGTCCTTCGGGTAGTCGGCGGGAGGAAGAACCAGCTGGCGCGGCTCGGGAGCGCTTCCGTGCCCGCCGGCGCCGCCTGCACCGGGGCCCGCGCCCGGACCGGTCCCGACACCGGTGCCTCCGCCCTGGCCCCCGCCGGCACCCTGCCCGGCTCCGGTCCTGCCCGCGCCAGCGCTGTCGGCCGTCGCACTTGGCGACGGCGCTGCGCTGGTAACGCTGGTCGTATCCACGGCCGGCGGCACGACCGGCGGGGGCACCGCCGTGGCGGGCTCCGGATGGGAAACGACGGGAATCTTGGGAGGTACGACCGGCCGGGGGGCCGGTTCAGCGGGCAGCGAAATATACGCCACCGAGCGCTCCCTGCCACCGCTGCCGCCACCCCCTCCGGCGCGCGCTGGAACGATGACCGGCCCCGGGGCGAGGGTGCGCACCCAGGTCCGGCCGGCATCGGACATGAGAAACGCCAACAGCGCCAGGTGCAGCGCGAGCGCGAGCCCGAAGGCCCAAGGGACGCGGCGGCGCTGCCCGGGAAGCTCGAGCCTGGGGGGAACCGGCGGGCGCATGTCGGGGGAAATTACACCGACGGCCGCCCGGGTCCGGACGGCCGTCGGTGAGACGAAACCCTGGTGCGCGTTACTTCGCCTCTTTCGGCGTGAAGCCGATGATCTGCACGCCGGCGCCGCGCGCCACGTCCATGGCGTCCACCACGTCCTGGTAGAGCCGGTTGGCCCCGGCCTTGATGAACAGCAGCTTGGCCGGCCGGTTGTCGAACACCGCGTGGATCTGCGTATCCAGCTGGTCCTTCGGGACCGGCTGCGAATTGATGGCGTAGCTCCCGTCGTCCGCCAGCTCGAGCACGATCTGGTTGCTGGCCTGGCTGCTCTGCGTGGTCGAGTTGGGCGGCGGGACCTGGATGTCCAGCGCCTTCCGCGACAGCGGCTGTGTGATCATGAAGATGATCAGCAGCACGAGGAGCACGTCGATCATCGGGGTGACGTTGATGTCCGACTGCACCCCTCCCGAGTTACCCGCGCTCATCGCCATCTACTTCTTCTCCTTCTTGGCGTCCGGCTGGAAGAGTCCGGTGTTGACCGGCTCGGTGATCGCCGCCATCACCCGAACCCCCGAGTTCCGCGCCATCTCGACCGCTTCCTGAATCTTGGCGTACTTGAGCTTGTTGTCCGCCTTGAAGTACAGAATCTTGTCCTCGGTGCGCGCGTTGAAGATCGTGCGCAGCTGGTCCTGCAGCGTCGCATCGGCGACCGGCCGCCCATTCAGGAAATAGTGGCCGCTCTCGTCGATCCCCAGGACCACCTCGTTGTCGCCCTCGGGACGGGCATCGAGGTTCTTGCCTTTTGGCAGCGTGGCCTTGAAGCCCGCCGCGATGAGGGGCGTCACGATCATGAAGATGATCAGGAGCACCAGCATCACGTCGATCATCGGCGTGACGTTGATGTCCGACTTGACCGCGGTCGACCCTGCGCCCTGTCTACCCGTG
>DATBQV010000285.1:0-17607 GCA_036560625.1 Gemmatimonadales bacterium | reverse complement strand
GGTTTGGCGTACTTCTCCTCGACATGCAGCCGCTCGCTCCGGTACGCGCCCCCGCTCACGCGCAGGGTCACGGCGACGCTGTCGCCGGCGGCTCCCGCGGGAAAGAGCATTACGACCAGCGACTCGGGGCCTTCGATCGGGACGCCGATCACGCCGGTGAATCCGCCGGCCGCGTCTCGGTGCAGATGGAGCGGCTCGTCCGCGGCGCGGCCCGCGAGCGACGGAACACTGTCACCGGTTGCCGGGCGCACTGTGATCAGCCCCACCGTCCCCCGCACCAGCGGCGCGGGTTGCGTGACAATCGTGAGCGAGGGCGGAGCTTGAGCGGTGAGGGGCGGCGCGAGCGCAACGAGCGAGGCGGCGGCCGCGACGAGAATCCGGTGCGTCACCCGTCGGAGGCGGCCAGGAGTCGAGGCGACGGTGCGGCCCCCTCGGGCTGGCGCCAGGGAAGCCGATGCCGGAGCGCCGGCCAGTGCACCAGCGCGGCCGGCGGAAGGCCGAACGCATCCTCTGCCAGCTCGTGCAGGCGCGCCCGGTTCCGGCGACCCAGGTCCCGGATGGCCTGGCGCCGCCGCTCCTTGGCCGTGGCGAGCGGGACTTCTCCCGAGGGATCGAGGTGGCGCGCGGCGGGCTGCCGGTCCGCGAGGACGTCCACGACGAGGTCGAACGCGAGACCCAGATGCCGCTCGACGTCCTCGTCGGTCAGGTCCCAGCGGCTCACTTCCCGCGCGGCCTGTGCCGCCCGTTGCCAGCTGTCGGTCTCCGTGAGCCGCACCATTCCGCGGAACAGCCGCCGGTTCGTCCGCACGCTGAACAGCGTGGGGGAGATGATTCGATCGAGGTGCTGGTCGGCGTGCGCGTGGTTCAGGAGAATCACGTCCTTCGCCGCCTTGGCGTAGGCGTCGCCCAGGTGCAGCTCGACGCGAGTCTCCCAGTAGGAGTGGCCGAACGAGGCCGTGCTGCTGGTGACCATGAGCTGGCGCGGCACGAAGTAGTTGTGGGCGACGGTATCCGCCGCGAGGTGGGCGAGGTACCCCAGGCCGAACGCCCGGAGCGCGTCGCTGGCCGCGAGGTCGTGGATTTCCTGGCCCACGTGCCAGAAGTGACAGTGCCGGCCGACCGGCGCGTACTTCTTTGCGATCGACGAGTCGGCCGCGATGTTGCCGTAGAGAAAATCGAAGGGAAAGGCGCGGAGCAGATCGGCGACCGGGGTCGGGAGGAGGCGCAGGTGGCCGAGGATCGATTCGGCGAGATAGATGTGGGTGCCGGGCGTCCACGCGTGGAGGTCGCCGGGCAGGCAGAGGGCGACGACGCCGATCGCGAGGAGCGCGCCCGCCAGGCGGCGACCGGTCATCGGCGGTTGGGCACCAGCACCCGGCGGATCCGGGCGAGCACGCCGCTTCCCTTGCGCACCGAGCGGAGCGCGGCCGCGACGTCGAGCGCCGTCTCCTCCACTTCCTCGTGGACCACGTCGTAGAGCGTCTCGAGATCGGCGAGCCGGGTCTGAATCCGGTCGGCACCCGCGACAAGCCGACGGCGGAGCCGGCGGCTGGTCTGCGCGAACGCCCCGGCCTCGCCCCGGACGACCGTGAGCAGCTCCTGGCTCTGCTCGGTAAGCTGCCGGAGGCCCTTCAGCGACCAGGCGAGATCGTCCTGGATGTTCTGGATTACGCGGTTCAACTGCTGCACCGGCTCGATGAGACGCGAGGCCACCACCAGGATCCCCACGGCGATGCCGACGAACGACAGCGCCACGACGACCAACGAGATGGCGACGGTCGGCCCGATCCATCCGGGGCCGAGAGCCGTATCGAGCAATGTGAGCGCGAGCAGCATACGCCGATCAACTCCACCGGGGACGCGTGAAAGGTAAAACTAATGCGCCGAGCCGCTTGACGCCCCCTCTGGTCCCGGCCAGCTTTGGCCATGCCTCTTCGTTTTTCGGTGCGCGGCGGGCGACCGCTGCGCGGCACCGTGCGTCCCGCCGGTAACAAGAACGCGGCCCTCCCGATCCTCGCGGCGACGTTGCTGGCCGAGGGACCGATCGATCTCGACAACATCCCGCGTATTCGCGACGTCGAGACGATGCTCGCGCTGCTCGCCGATCTGGGCGCCAGCGTCGAGTGGACCGGCCCCAACGCGGTGCGGGTGGATACGACGGGCGCTCGGCCAAAGCCGCTCGATCCCCAGCTCTGCTCCCGGATTCGCGCATCCATTCTGCTCGCGGGGCCGCTGCTCGCCCGCTTCGGCCAGGTCATTCTCCCGCCGCCGGGCGGGGACGTCATCGGACGCCGCCGGGTCGACACGCATTTCCTGGCGCTCGAGCAGCTCGGGGCGTCGGTCATGGTGGGCGACCGCTACGAGCTCGAGGGCAAGACGCTCCGCGGCGGTGACATCTTCCTCGACGAGCCCAGCGTCACGGGCACCGAGAACGCGCTGATGGCCGCGGTGGCCGCGAAGGGACGCACCGTGCTCCGCAATGCCGCGAGCGAGCCGCACGTCCAGGATCTCGCCCGCTTCCTCGTGGCCCTGGGCGCCGGCATCGACGGCATCGGCACCAACGTCTACGTCATCGATGGCGGCCGCCCGCTGCACCCGGTGGCGTACGTCATCGGCCCGGATCACATTGAGATCGGGAGCTTCGTCGGACTCGCCGCCGTCACCAACGGCGAGGTCACCATCGACCCGGTTCGGCCGGAGGATCTCCGCGCCACGCTGCTCGGCTTCGACCGCCTGGGCATCCGGCCTCGGCTCGACGGCACCCGCCTCATCGTGGACGCCGGCCAGGAGCGCCGCATCCGTCCCGACCTGGGCGGCCACGTGCCCAAGCTTGAGGACGGGCCGTGGCCGGCGTTTCCCGCGGACCTCATGTCCACGACGATCGTCGCGGCGACGCAGTGCGCCGGCATGCTGCTGGTGTTCGAGAAGATGTTCGAGTCGCGGCTCTTCTTCGTCGACAAGCTGATCGGCATGGGAGCGCAGATCGTGCTCTGCGATCCGCACCGCGCCGTCATCTCGGGGCCTGCCCGGCTCAAGGGCGGCACGGTCGAGTCGCCCGACATCCGCGCGGGCATGGCGATGCTGCTGGCCGCGCTGGCCGCGGAAGGACACAGCACGATCCACAACGTGGGCCAGATCGAACGCGGGTACGAGCGGGTGGACGACCGGCTCCGCGCGCTGGGTGCGGAGATCGAGCGGGTGGAAGACTAATCATGAACGAACGGGCCGCCGCGGTCGCGGAGGTCCCGCGTCCCGGCGCAGTGCCCCGGTACGAGATCCCGGGCTGGCGCGACCGATTCGGGGTGGTGGCGGGGATCACGGCGCGCGGTGCGGTCGGTGGCTCGGGCTTCGATCTGGGCCTCTGGACCCGCGAGCCCGTGACCGAAGTGATGGGGCGGTGGCGGGCGCTGCGCGGGGCCGAGCCCGGCTTCGACGCGTTCATCATGGCGCACCAGGTCCACGGGTCGGCCATCGCCGAGCATGCGGCGCAGCGCGGATGGACCATCCTCGAAGGCCTCGACGGCCACCTCACGCGGGAGCGCGGGACGCTGCTCCTGGTGACGGTGGCCGATTGCGTTCCCGTCTATCTCGTGGCGCCGCCGGCGCGGGCGGTGGCGCTGCTCCACGCCGGGTGGCGCGGCACGGCGGCGGGGATCGTGGCGGAGGGGATCGCGCGTCTGAGCGCGGCCTCAGGAGTCGCGCTGAGCGACATCGTAATGCACTGTGGAGTCGGTATTTGCGGCGCTTGCTATGAAGTTGGACGTGAGGTGATGGACGCCTGCGGAGTCCCAGCTCCCGCTGACGGGCCCTGGCGGCTCGACCTGCGGGCTCGGCTGGCGGAAGAAGCCCGAGGCCATGGGGTGACCCAGGTGACCGTCAGCTCGTGGTGCTCGGCGCACGACCGCCCCCGCTTCTATAGTCACCGGGCGTCGGGCGGAACGGACGGTCGGATGGTGGCCTACATCGGGCTCCGCTGAGCGTGGCGGTGATTGACGCTCGCAGTTTACCACGCTAGGTTTTGTGCGCTGTCCCGGACGGCCCGGGGTCAGGGCCGTTGTGACGATGTGGGGGAGTTCCCCCACATTTTTTTTCACCGAGCCGATGGCCGACGCCGCGCTGCCGCAACTGATCCGCGAGCATGTCGAAGCCCTCGGGTTCGACCTGGCCGACCTTCGGCGCACCGGGACCCTGGAGCGCCCCATCCTCCAGCTGCGGGTGGATCGTCCGGACAGCCGTCCCGGCCACGGGGTGACGGCGGACGACTGCGCGGCGATCAGCCGCTCACTCGAGCGGTTCCTCGAATCCAGGCGTCTCGTCGGGCCGCGTTACGTGCTGGAGGTCTCGTCGCCCGGCATCGAGCGGCCGTTGCGCCGGCCGGAGGACTGGCGGCGCTTCGTCGGGCAGCGCGCCCGCGTCCGCGCCGCCGGACTGCCCGGGCATCCGACGGTCGAGATCGTCGCCGTGCCCGATGACGAGCACGTCGTGGTCCGGCTGCCGGAGGGCGCGGAGCGGACCGTCGCCCTGGCCGACGTCCGGGATGCGAACCTGGCGCACGAATGGCCCGCGCGCGGGCCCGCGAAGCGAACCAAACACGAGTAGCGATGCGACGGGCGCACGAACGCCCATCTGGGAGTAGAGGCATGACGGGTTCTCCGGAAATGTTGGCCGCGTTCCGCGAGCTGACGACGACCAAGCAGCTGGAGCGGTCCGATCTGCTGGAGCTGCTCCGCGACGGCATTCAGGCAGCGCTGGTCCGGAAGTTCGGGCCGAACGTGAGATTCGAGCTCGACGTCGACGAGCTCCAGGGCACGGTCCGCATCAATCGCCTGCGCCAGGTGGTCGAGGCGGTCGAAGATCCGAGCTGGCAGATCGCGCTGGAGGAGGCCCGCTACGAAGACCCCGACTTCGAGGTCGGGGACATGCTGGAGGAAGAGGTCCCGTTCGGCGAATTCGGTCGGCTGGCGGTCCAGGCCGCCAAGCAGCGGATCATCCAGCGGGTGCGCGAGGGTGAGCGGGCCCGGATCCGCGACGAATTCACCAACAAGGTCGGCGAGCTGCTCTCCGGCGAAGTCCAGCAGATCGAGCGCGGGAAGCTCGTGATCATGCTGAACAAGTTCCGCGAGGCCGAGGCCATCATCCCGTATCGCGAGCAGAACCACCGCGAGCACTTCCACCAGGGCGACACCGTGCGCGCCGTCTTGAAGCGGCTGGAGGAGACGCCGAAGGGTCCGCGTCTCATCCTCTCCCGCGGCGACCCGCTGTTCGTGAAGGCGCTGTTCAAGCTGGAGGTGCCCGAAATCCAGCAGCAGATCGTCGAGATCCGCGCGATCGCGCGGGAAGTGGGCAGCCGCACCAAGGTGGCGGTCATCTCGCGCGACGACGCGATCGACCCCGTCGGGGCGTGCGTCGGCCTCAAGGGCTCGCGGGTGCAGGCGGTCGTGAACGAGCTGGGTGGCGAGCGCATCGACATCGTGCCCTGGTCGCCCGATCCGGAGCGGTTTGCCCGGCTGGCCCTCGCGCCGGCGCGCGTGGCGAAGGTGTTCTCCGATCCGGAGAGCAAGACGATCCAGGCGGTCGTGGACGAAGACCAGCTCTCGCTCGCCATCGGGCGGAACGGCCAGAACGTGCGCCTCGCGTCCGAGCTCACCGGCTGGAAGATCGATCTCTACTCGAGCCGCGAGTGGCTGGAGCGCGGTGGTGAGGGCCCGCTGTTCGCGCCGCTCCCGCCCGAGGAGGAAGTTGCTTCCCACGTGACGCTTACCGAGCTCAAGGGGTTGCCGCCCGAGCTGATCGCGTTGCTCAACGGCGCCGGATACCGCGAGCTGGGCGACATCCTCGATCTCGACCGCGAGGACATCGCGAAGATCCCGGGCATGACCCCGGAGACCACGGATCAGCTGCTCGCGTTTCTCGCGGAGCTGACCGACGAAGACAACGCGGAGGAGGCCCGGCCGCGGTCATGAGCGGCTTGTTGGGCCTGTTGGGGCTCGGGCTCCGAGGCCGGTTGGTGGTGCTGGGTGTGAGCGGGGTGCGGGCGGAGCTGAAAAGCGGGACGATCCGGTGCGTGGTGCTCGCGGACGATGCGAGCCCCCGCGCGGTGGAGAAGGTGGTGCGTTTGGCGGAGGGCTCGGGTGTCCCACTGGTACGGGGGCCCTCCGCGGCGGAGATCGGCGCTCGGCTCGGCCGGCCGCCGGTGATGGTGGTGGGTGTACGTGACCGCGGCATGGCGGATGGCATCCTGCGGACGGCGCCCGGGCGTGATGTAACGGAGGATTGAGTGGTCAAGACGAGAGTGCACGACCTCGCTGCGGAATTCGGGCTTCCCCCCGAGCAGCTCCTTGGACTCCTCAAGGAGATGAACATCTTCGTGCGGAGTCACCTGTCGACGCTGGAAAACGATCAGGTCTCCGCCGTCCGTGTGCGTTGGGAACGGGAAAAGCGGAAGCACGCCGAGGAGGCCGCGCCGAAGAAGGGCCGCCGGAAGGCGGTGAAGGTCGCGGCGCCGGAGCCGGTGCCGGTCGCGGCCGAGGCGCGCCCGAGCAAGCGGCGCCGCACGGCCGCCGAGGTCGCGCAAGCCGAGGCGCAGCAGCAGGCTGAGCGCGCCGCGGAGTTGGCGGCGCTCGAGCTGGAGCGTCCGATCGTGCACGAGCTGGAGCCGCAGCCCACGCAGTCGCTCGAGGAGCGGGCGCGCGCCCTCTTCCCGCAGCTGCCGGCTACCCCGCCCGACACCGAAGAGGAAGCCGGGACGGCGGTCGCTGAGGCGGCCGGCGCCGCGACGCAAAGCTCGGTGCCCAGCGCCCCGTCCCGCGCCCCGTTCATCCCGCCACGGATCCAGCGCTCGGCGCCCGCCTCGGGCGCGCCCAACCGCAGCGGTGGCTACCCGCCTCGGCCGAAGCCCGTCTTCTCCAGCAGCGGCCCCTCGGCGCCCGCGCGTCCGCCCGCCGAGCGGAGTGGCGGAGCCCCGCCCGCGCGCCAGTTCGGGCCGGACGCGGAAAAGGGCGGTGGCCGCAAGAAGGGGAAGAAGGGCAAGCGCTCCATGGTAGACCAGGAAGCGGTGCAGGCGAACATCCTCCGCACGCTGCAGAACATCAAGGGCGGCACGGGCACCCGGAAGGGCGTGCGCCGCTCGGACGAGCCTTCCTACCGGGAGCAGGTCGCCGGACGGTTGGCCGAGGAGCGGGAGAAGGAGAAGACCCGGATCCGGGTCAACGAGTACATCTCGGTTTCCGAGCTTGCGGGGGCCATGAAGGTTCCGGCGACCCAGATCGTCCAGTTCGCCTTCAAGGAGCTGGGCATGATGGTCACCGTGAACCAGCGGCTCGACTTCGATCAGATCGAGCTGATCGCCTCCGAGTTCGGCTTCCAGGCCGTCAAGGAGGAGGAGTACGCGGCGGAAGCGGCCGTCGAGGAGCCGGACGCGCCGGGTGAGCTTGTGCCGCGGCCTCCGGTTGTGACCATTATGGGCCATGTCGACCACGGCAAGACGTCGCTGCTCGACTACGTCCGCAAGACCAACGTCGTGGCCGGTGAGGCCGGCGGGATCACCCAGCACATCGGGGCGTACCACGTCACCCTGAGCGAGGGCAAGGCGATCACCTTCCTCGACACACCGGGCCACCAGGCCTTCACCGCCATGCGGGCCCGCGGCGCGCAGGTGACGGACATCGTCGTCCTCGTCGTCGCGGCCGACGACCAGGTCATGCCGCAAACGATCGAGGCCATCAGCCACGCGCGCAACGCGGGCGTGCCGATGATCGTCGCCATCAACAAGATCGACCTGCCCACCGCCAACGTGGACAAGGTCAAGCGCGATCTGCTTCAGCAGAACGTCGTGCTCGAGGAGTTCGGCGGCAACGTGCTTTCGGCGGCGATCTCGGCCAAGAAGGGCACCGGAGTGGATCACCTGCTGGAGCAGATCCTGCTCCAGGCCGAGCTGCTCGACCTGCATGCCAACCCGAGCGCCCCGGCACACGGCACCGTGCTCGAGGCGACGCTCGATCCCGGCAAGGGCCCGCTCGCGACGGTACTGGTCCAGCGCGGCACCCTGCACGTGGGCGACAACTTCATCTGCGGCAAGTTCTCGGGACGCGTCCGCGCGCTCTACGACGAGCGCGGCAAGACGGTCAAGGAGGTGGGGCCGTCGATCCCGGTCCAGATCCTCGGCTTCGAGGGCGTGCCCTCCGCCGGCGACTCGTTCGCGGTGGTCACCGATGCGGTCGAGGCGCGCGAGATCGCGCAGAAGCGGCAGCGGCTCGAGCGCGAAGCACAGAACCGGCGCAGCCAGCGCGGCGGCACCCTCGAGGACATCAGCCGGGCGCTGAAGGAAGGCGAAGTCACGAGCCTTCGCATCATCATCAAGGCCGACCAGGGCGGCCCCGCTGAAGCGCTCGCGGACGCCCTGGCGCAGCTCTCCACCAGCGAGGTCCGGGTGGATGTTGTCCATCGCGGCGTCGGCGCCATCACCGAGAGCGACGTGCTGCTCGCCAAGGCGTCCGGTGCGATCGTCCTCGGCTTCCACGTGCGTCCCGACTCGAACGCCCGCGCGGCCGCCGAGCGCGAATCGGTGGACGTCCGGACCTACCGCATCATCTATGAAGCGGTCGAGGATGTGCGGAACGCGCTGGAGGGCCTGCTCAAGCCCGAAGAGAAGGAAACCGTGCTGGGTGAGGCCGAAGTGCTCCAGCTCTTCAAGGTGAGCAAGGTCGGCACCATCGCCGGCTGCTCGGTTCGGAGCGGCACGATCCAGCGGACCGCCAAGGCCCGCGTCACCCGCGACGGCACGTTGGTGTACACCGGGAACCTCGCGAGCTTGAAGCGCTTCAAGGACGACGTGCGCGAGGTGCGCGAGGGGCTCGAGTGCGGCATCGGGATCGAGAACTTCAACGATCTCAAGGTGGGTGACCGCATCGAGTCGTTCAAGATGGAAGAGGTGAAGCGGACGCTACAGCCGGAGGCGGCAGCTAAAGGCTAATGGCTAACGGCTAACGGCTAATCGCTCATGGCTAGCATCATCGGCCTCCGCGTGTGGGAGCTGCACCTCGAGGGGTGTCACTCGCTGAAGGACAAGCGCTCCGTCATCAAGCCGCTCACGACGGCGATCCGGCGGCAGCTCAACGTCTCGGTGGCGGAGACGGGGCACCAGGACCTGTGGCAGCGGGCGGAAATCGTGTGCGCCGTCGTGGGCAGTGACCGCACCGTGGTGGAGGAGACCCTCCGCTCCGCCGACCGGATGGTCGAAGCGGCCGACGGCGCCCGCATCGTCGACACCACGACGGACTATCGATGAGGTCGCGTTCGTCCTCGCGGCGGCCCGAGCAAGTCGCCGAGACGGTTCGCCAGGCCGTGACCGACGCGCTGGCCCGGGGGGAAGTGCGGGATCCCCGGGTCGGACTCGTGACGGTGACGGCGGTGCACGTGACCAACGATCTGTCCCACGCGCGAGTGCTCGTCGCCCCCGCGGGCGACGACGCGGCAAAGGAGCGGGCGCTCGAGGGGCTGCGGAGCGCGGCCGGCTTCCTCCGGGCCAAGGTGGCGCGATCGCTCAGCACCCACACGGTGCCCGAGCTCCACATCGAGCTGGACCGCGGGCTCGAGCACGCGGCGCGCATCAACGCCCTGCTCGAGGGGCTCAAGCGGGAGCCGTCGGACTGACCGGGGCGCTCCTGGTGGACAAGCCGTCGGGGCCCACGTCGCACGACGTCGTGGCCCGCGTGCGGCGGGTCTTCGGAATTCGGGCGGTCGGCCACACCGGCACGCTCGATCCGTTCGCGACGGGGCTCCTGGTTCTCCTGCTCGGCCGGGCCACGCGACTGGCGCGGTTCGTCGAGGCGGCGCCCAAGACCTATCGGGCGGTGGCGCGCCTCGGGAGCCGCACCGACACCGACGATCGCACGGGAGCACCGCTGGGCCAGGCAGTCGACCCGGCGCGGCTCGACGAGGGAACCCTGCGCGCGGCCGTCACGGCGCTCGCCGGCGAACGACCCCAGCGCCCGCCCGCGTATTCGGCCAAGCGCATCGGCGGTGTGCGGAGCTATCGCCTGGCGCGGCGCGGACGGGCGGTGGAGCTGGCGGCGGTGCCGGTGACGGTGCATCGGATCGAGCTGCTCGAGTGGCGGGCGCCCGATGTCACGTTCCGCGCTACCGTGAGTGCCGGCACCTACGTCCGGGCGTTGGCTCGGGATCTGGGTGAGGCGCTCGAGGTGGGAGGGCATCTGGTCGAGCTGCGGCGCGAGGCGATCGGCCGGCTGAAGGTGGAGGACGCCGTACCCCTCGACCGGCTCGAGCCCGGTACGCTTCCCGTGCCGCTCCGCGCGGTGCTCGGCGATCTGCCGGCCGTGGCGCTGGACGAGACCGAGCAGGCAGCAGTGCGCCACGGACGGATGGTGGCCGATCGGTGGCCGGCGGCCGGTGCGGCGGGCGGTGCGGTGGCGCTGCTGGTCAACGGCGAAGTCGTCGGGGTGGCGCGCCGGGAAGAAGGCCGGTTGCAGCCCGTGGTCGTCCTGGAGGGCGCGTGACGGCGGCGTTGCCCCGTGCGTCGGAGGGGACCGTGCTCACCGTCGGCTCGTTCGACGGGGTCCATCTCGGGCATCAGGCGGTGGTCGCGGAGGTTGCGCGCCGCGCCGCCGCCGGCGGCCGGCCCAGCGTGCTGGTGACGTTCGAGCCCCACCCGCTCGCGGTGGTGAATCCGCAGGCGGCGCCGCCGCTGCTCACGACCGGGGCGGAACGGCGGGAGATTCTGGCGCAGTTGCCGCTAGATTACGTCCTGTTTCTGCGGTTCGACCGCAGGTTGGCCGCGCTCTCGCCCGAGGATTTCGTCCGTGAGGTCCTCCTCGCGCACTGCGGGATGCGGGACCTGGTCTTCGGTTACGATCATGGGTTCGGCCGGGGTCGCAGCGGCGACGTCGAGACTCTGCGGCGCCTCGGCGCCTCGCTCGGGTTCGGCGTGGATGTCGTGCCGCCGGTCGACGCCGCCGGCGAGCCGATCTCGAGCGGGCGAATCCGCCGGGCGGTGGCGGGTGGCGATCTCCGAACCGCGGCGCGCCTGTTGGGACGGCCCTACCAGGTGAGCGGCCGTGTGACCCAGGGCGAGCGGCGGGGCCGCCTCCTCGGCATCCCGACGATCAACCTCGGGGAGGTGCCGCCGGAAAAGCTGCTGCCGCCCGACGGGGTCTACGCGGTGTGGGTCGAGTGGCCGGGCGGGCGGGCCGGCGGGATGATGAACCAGGGCGCCAAGCCGACGTTCGACGACGGGCGCCGGTCCATCGAGACGCACCTGTTCGGCTTCGAGGGCGATCTGTACGGCGAGTGGGTGCGGATCGAGTGGGTGGAGCGGCTGCGCGACGTCAAGCGCTTCGCCTCCGCGCAGCAACTGCAGGATCAATTGGAGCGCGATCGCGCTCGGGCCCAGGCGGTGCTCGCCGCGGGCTCCTCGGACCCTAGCCGCGTGACCCACGCCTGAGGGCGTGGCCGCGCACGAGCCTCCGACCAGACGATGTTCGCTTCCATCCGCACGCGGTTGATCATCATCGGCCTCATGGTGGCCGCCTCGATCGGCGCGCTCATCCCGCGCACGATCACTATCCGCTCGCGCGTCAACGGAATCATGCGCGACACAACGGAGAAGCGGGTGCCGCTCAAGTACGGCCTCGATCTCCAGGGCGGCGTCCACCTCGCGCTCGAGCTGGACCAGTCGAAGCAGGTCTCGGCCGATCCCAAACGGGATCTCGACCTTGCCCTGACCGTCCTCCGCAAGCGCATCGACGAGTTCGGCGTGAGCGAGCCGCTGGTCCAGAAGATCGGCGACAACCGCATCGTGGTCGAGCTGGCCGGCGTCACCGATCCCGGCCGCGCCAAGGCGATCGTGCAGCGGAGCGCGTTCCTCGAGTTCAAGATCACGGACAAGACCAGCGCCCTCGACAAGTCGCTGCCCGGCATGGATCGCGTCCTCCACGATCTCGGCATCAAGGGTGTGGACACCGGCGGCAAGCAGCCGTCGGCGGTGCAGCAGCTGCTCGGGAGCGACACGGCCAAGAAGGGGGCCGACACCGCCAACGCCCCGGTCAAGGGCGGCGTGCTGGAGTCGCTCATCCAGCCGGCGGGGGCGGTCGCCGGCGGCCAGGTCCCGGGCGAGTTCCTGGTGCCCGAGACGGCGTTTCCCCGGGTGGACAGCCTCATCAACCTGCCCGACGTCCAGCGAGTGCTCCCGCGCGGCGTGATCCTCCGCTGGTCGGCCGCGCCGACGAGCGTCGGCGTGCAGTCGTACCGCTACCTCTACGCGCTCGAGGAGAAGAGCATCGTGAGCGGAAGCAGCCTCGTCGATGCGCGGGCGCAGCTGGATCCGCTCACGAACGGCCCCATCGTCACCTTCGAGCTGGACCGCGCGGGCGGGCGGAAGTTCGGCGAGGAGACCGGGCGCCACGTCGGCGACTACATGGCGATCATCCTCGACGGGCGAGTGCAGGGCCGGCCGCCGGTGATCCAGAGCCGGATCGGCCGGAACGGGCAGATTACGCTGGGGGGCAAAGGGCTTCAGGAGGCGCAAGACCTGGCCCTCACGCTCCGGGCCGGCGCGCTGCCGATTCCCCTCAAGGTGGTCGAGGAGCGGCAGGTCGGCGCGAGTCTCGGCGCCGACTCGATTCACCACGGCATCGTGGCCGGTCTGGTCGGGACCCTGCTGGTCGTGCTCATCATGATCGGGTACTACCGCGTGGCCGGCGTGCTCGCGGTGGTGGCCCTGGGTCTCTACATCCTGTTCACGCTGGGCGGCCTCGCTCTCGTAGACGCGACGCTCACGCTGCCGGGTCTCGCGGGCATCGTCGTATCGATCGGCATCGCCGTGGACGGCAACGTGCTGATCTTCGAGCGTATCCGCGAAGAGCTGGCGGCGGGCAAGACGGTCCGTCTCGCGGTGGAAGAAGGCTTCCGCCGAGCGATGAACGCGATCGTCGACTCCAACGTCTGCGCGATCGTGACCGCGCTCTTCCTCTTCCAGTTCGGTACCGGCCCCGTGCGCGGATTCGCCGTCACGCTGGCCATGGGCGTGGCCGCGTCGATGATCACCGCCATCTTCGTGACGCGCACGTTCTTCATGATCTGGCTGCAGCGGCGTCCGGCGGCCCAGGCCCTGAGCATCTGACCTATGCGCCATCTCTTCTCCAACACGCACTTCGACTTCATCGGGGTCCGCAAGTTCGCGTACCTCCTGACGGCGGCCTTCTTCATTCCCGGACTGGTGCTGCTGATCGTCCGCGGTCTCAACTACAGCATCGAGTTCACCGGCGGCACGCTGGTGCAGGTCACCAGCAAGGTCCCGGTGAACGTCGGTGATCTCCGGCATGCGCTCGACGGCGAGGGCGTCCCGGGTGCGGAGATCCAGACGTTCGGCAGCGATCGGGAATACGTGATCCGGGCCCGGAGCGCGCGGGTGGGCAGCGATGCCGACAACACCGGCCTGACGGTGGCGGCGGTCCGCGCGGCGCTCGACAAGACGCTCCAGCCGGGTAACTACGAGATCGCGCGAACGGAGGCGGTCGGCCCCAAGGTGGGTGGTGAGCTCAGGCAGAGAGCCCTGCTGGCGATCCTGATGTCGTTCGGCGCCATTCTGGCGTACCTCTGGTTCCGGTTCGAGTGGCGCTTCGGTCTTGCCGCCATCGGGGCCACGGCGCACGACGTCCTCGGCACGATCATGTTCATCAGCCTCATGCACCTCGAGGTCAGTCTCGTGATCGTGGGCGCGGTTCTCTCCGTGCTCGGTCTCTCGCTCAATGAGACGATCATCATCTTCGACCGGGTGCGTGAGAACGAGCGGAAGAAGCTCGGCCTCACGCTGGGCGAGACGCTCAACTTGTCGATCAACGAGACCCTGCCGCGGACGGTCATCACCCACGGCACGTCCCTGGCGACCATGGCCACGCTCGCGATTTTCGGCGGCGAAGTGATCCGGCCGTTCGCCATCGTGATGTTCTTCGGCGTGTTCAGCGGGATCTTCTCTTCGATGTTCATCGCGCCCGTGGCGCTGCTCTACATCCGGCGGCGCTGGCCGCGGTTCGGCAAGACGCCGGCCAAGGCGCCGGCCCGGCCGGCGGGGCAGAAGGCCCAGCCGGTCGCCTAGCCGGCGGCCCCGGGCCGCGATTCACCGGGCCATGCTGGCCGACACACACTGCCATCTGGCCGATCCGGCGTACGACGCCGACCGGGCCCAGGTGCTGGCGCGGGCCTGGGCGGCCGGTATCGGACGGGTGGTGGTGGTCGGAGAGGCGCGCCTGACCGCCGAGCGGGCATTGAGCCTTGCCGCCGAAGACCCGCGGCTTTCGGCCACGGCGGGGTTGCACCCGCACGAGGCGTCGGCGTGGAGCGGGGACTATGCCGACTGGCTCGGCCGGATGCTCCGGGAGCCGCGGGTGGTGGCGGTCGGCGAGACCGGGCTCGACTACCACTACGATCACTCGCCCCGCGACCTCCAGCGGGCCGCGTTCGAGGCCCAGCTCGGCCTGGGGCGGGACACGGGCAAGCCGGCCGTTGTGCACGCCCGCGACGCCGACGACGACGTGGTCGCCGTGCTCCGCAATCACCCGCGGACCACGGCGATTCTCCATTCGTTCAGCAGCGGGATGGGGCTCTTGCGGGCGGCCGTCGGCCACGGCCACTATGTGTCCTTCAGCGGGATGGTCACGTTCAAGAGCTGGCGGCTGGACGACGCCATCCGCGAGACCCCGCTCGACCGCCTGCTGATCGAGACCGACGGCCCCTACCTCGCTCCCGTTCCGCACCGCGGCAGCCGGAACGAGCCCGGGTATGTCCGCCAAGTGGCCGACCGCGTTGCGGCGGTGCTCGGGCTGGGCGTCGATGCGGTCATCGCGGCAACTTGGGCCAACGCCGCCCGCGTTTTCGGTGAGGTACCACCCTCTAGGGAGCCCCGATCGTGACCACGGTACCGTCGGATATCGCCATCGCCCAGGCGGCCAAGATGCGTCCCATCGTGGATGTCGCGGCCGAAGTCGGCCTCGGTCCCGATGAGATCCTGCTCTACGGCCGGAACAAGGCGAAGATCGCCCCCGAAGCCATCGCGCGGCGCCAGCCAAAGGGACGGCTCGTGCTGGTCACAGGGATCAATCCGACGCCGGCCGGCGAGGGCAAGTCTACCGTAACGATCGGCGTCGCCCAGGCGCTCCGACGGCTCGGCAAGAAGGTCATCGTCTGCATCCGCGAGCCGTCTATGGGCCCCGTGTTCGGCGTAAAGGGCGGGGCCGCGGGCGGTGGCTACGCCCAGGTCGTGCCGATGGACGAGATCAACCTCCACTTCACCGGCGATTTCCACGCGATCACGTCCGCGCACAATCTGCTGTCGGCCATGCTGGATAATCATCTCCACCATGGGAACACGCTCGGCCTCGACCCACGGCGCATCCTCTGGCCGCGCACCATCGACATGAACGACCGGGCGCTCCGCTCGATCGTGATCAGCCTCGGCGGCATCAACGCCGGACCGGTCCGCGAGGATCGGTTCGTCATCGTTCCGGGCAGCGAGATCATGGCGATTCTCTGCCTTGCGACCGACCTCCAGGACCTGGAGCAGCGGATCGGGCGGATCATCGTCGGTCTCACGCGCGACCGGAAACCGGTGACGGCAACCGAGCTCAAGGCGGCCGGCGCGATGACGCTCCTGCTCAAGGACGCCATCCTGCCGAACCTGGTGCAGACGCTCGAGGGTGGCCCGGCGCTGATCCACGGCGGCCCCTTCGGGAACATCGCCCACGGGTGCAACTCGATCGCGGCCACGCGGCTCGGTCTCGGGCTGGCCGACATTGCGCTGACCGAGGCTGGCTTCGGTGCGGATCTGGGTGCGGAGAAATTCTTCGACATCAAGTGCCGCTCCGGCGGGCTCAATCCGGAGGCGGCCATCGTGGTCGCCACCGTGCGGGCGCTCAAGATGCACGGCGGCGTCAAGAAGGAGAACCTCGGCGCGCCGGACGTGGCGGCGCTCCAGCGCGGTATGGTGAATCTCGAGGCGCACGTGAAGAACGTCATGAAGTTCGGCGTGCCGCCGGTTGTGGCGCTCAACCGCTTTACGTCCGACACTCAGGAAGAGCTGGATACCGTGCTGGCCGCGTGCAAGAGCTGGGGCGCGCAGGCTGCGCTCAGCGACGTGTGGGCCAAGGGCGGGGAAGGGGGCGAGGCCGTCGCGAAGGAAGTGCTCGCGGTGCTGGCCGAGGGGAAGAGCCGGTTCCAGCCGCTCTACGACGCCGGTCTCCCCATCAAGAAGAAGATCGAGAAGATCGCCACCGACATCTACGGGGCGGACGGCGTCGACTTCTCGGCGACGGCGGAGAAGAGCATTGCCCAGTGGGAGGGCGCCGGTCTCGGCGGCACGCCGGTCTGCATCGCCAAGACCCAGTATTCCTTCTCGGACGATCCCACCAAGCTGGGGCGACCCAAAGGCTTCCGGATTACCATTCGGGACGTCTATCCCTCCGCGGGCGCCGGCTTCGTCGTCGCCCTCGCCGGTGAGATCATGACCATGCCGGGGCTCTCCAAGACTCCGGCGGCCGAGGCGATCCGGGTACACCCGGACGGCACGATCGAGGGTCTCTTCTGATGCACGTCGTCGCAACCGGCGGTGCCCCCAAGGCCATCGGGCCGTACAGTCAGGGCATCGTGTCCAACGGCCTCCTGTTCACCGCGGGCCAGATCGCGCTCGATCCTGCCACCGGCGAAGTCGTTCCCGGCGGCGTGGCGGAGCAGACTGCCCGGGTCATGGAGAATCTCAAAGCCATCCTCTCGGCAGGGGGCTCCGGGCTCGATCGGGTGGTCAAGACCACCGTCTTTCTCGCCGACATGGCGGACTTCAGCGCCATGAACGAGGTCTATGCCAAGGCCTTCGGTAACCATCGGCCCGCGCGCTCTACGGTTGCCGCGGCCGGTTTGCCGCGAGGGGTGCGGGTGGAGATCGAAGCCGTAGCCGAGGTAAGAAGTGAGAGGTGAGAAGTGAGAGGGATGGCAGGCGAACAAGTCCCCTCTCACCTCATACCTCTTACCTCTCACTGGGGTAGGGGAGTGGATCGGGCCTGGTGGCTCGGCCGGTCTTCAAAACCGCGATGGAGACGCCTTCGGCGGCTCTGGTGGGTTCGATTCCCACACGCTCCCGCCATTCTCGCCCTGTTCGCGCTGCTCGCTGCAGCGCGTCCGCTCGCCGCTCAGGACTCGGTCCTGGTCCGCCCCGACACGGCCCGCGCTGATACGGCCGCTGCCGACACCGCGAGCCAGGCGGTCACCGCGGCCCAGGCCGATACCGCCGCTCAGCCGGATACGACCGTCGCCACGGCGGACACCACCGCCGAGGCGGCGGATTCCACCCGGCTCCGCCACAAACCGGCCGGCGCGCTCCTGCGGTCGCTCCTCATTCCCGGGTGGGGACAGGTGCGGCTTGGTCGCAAGCTGACAGCGGCCGTATTCGTGGTCGCCGAAGGTGTGACACTGGGCATGGCGCTCCGGGCCAACTCCCAGCTCCGCTACCTCCGCCGCATCGGGGCGGACACCGCCACCGTCAACTCACAATCGCAGACGCGGGAGGATTGGCTCGTGCTCATGGGCGTGAATCATCTGCTGGCC
>DATBQV010000284.1:0-2224 GCA_036560625.1 Gemmatimonadales bacterium | reverse complement strand
CCTTCGTCGGGCGACCCAAGTCGCCCAGGGAGGCGTCCAGCGCGTACAGCTTGTGGAAGTAGCGGTGCCGGCCGATCGGCGGGCACGGACCGCCATACCCGGTGCGCTTCCAATCGTTCAAGCCTTCGCGCGTCCCTGCCGGCAGGCTCTTCGTCGTGGCGGCCTTCGGGAGCGCGGTCGCCGACGCGGGGATGTCGTACAGCACCCAGTGCACCCAGGTGGTCTTCGGTGCTTTCGGGTCGGGTGCGTCGGGATCGTCGACGATGAGCACGAAGCTCTTCGTGCCCGGGGGAGCCCCGCTCCACGCGAGGGGAGGCGAGACGTCCTCGCCATCACACGTGTATTCCTTGGGGATCTCCCCGCCCGGCGGGAACGCGGTTGAGCGGAGCGAGAGCGTCATGGGTTCCTCTTGCGATCGGGCCGGCCCCCCCGGGGCCACGCACACGAGCAGCGCGACCGCAACCGCGCGGGAGGGGCGGCTCACTTGGCGAGGTTCTCGATGGCCTGGCGGGCGAAGGCCGAGACCACCAGCGTCCCGCTCAGCCGCGCGCGGGCGGCCAGCAGCTCCCGCCAGTGTTCCGTTCCCTCCCACAAGACTCGCTTCATGGCCGCCGTCGCCTCGGGATTGCTCGCGGCGAGCTGGCGGGCGAGCGCCGGAAGGCGCGCGTCCAGCGCCGCGACGTCCGGGTGCAGCTCGGCATAGAGCCCGCGCTGGTGGGCCCACTCGGCGCTCCGCCACGCGGCGGCGTCGAGACCCAGGGCAGCGTAGTGTCCCATACCGATCCGTCGCTCGATGACCGGCCCCACCACGAAGGGACCGATTCCGACGGCGAGCTCGCTGAGCTTCACCTGGGCGGCCGTCGTCGCGAGGGCGTAGTCGGCGGCCGCCACCATCCCGACGCCGCCGCCGACCACCTTACCATGCACCCGGGCCACGATGAGCTTCGGGCACTCGCGCATGGCGTTGATCAGGTTCGCGAACCCCATGAAAAAGCGGGTGCCAGTCTCGGCGTCAGCGATCGCCGACAGCTCCGCGAACGACGCGCCGGCGCAGAACGCGCCGGTGCCCTCGCTCCGGAGCACGATCACCCGCACTTGCGGGTCCCGTCCCAGCGTCGAGATCCGCGCCGCCAGCTCGGCGAGCAGGGCGCCCGGCAGCGAGTTGCCCTTCGGATGCGCGAAGGTCACGCTGCCGATGGCGTCCGACACCCGCGCGGCCACGGTGCCCGGATCATGTGTCGTCGGTTGGGTCACGGCTTCCCTTCGCCCAGAGGGACCGGTACAATTGCAATTGCGACCTAGCGCGTGACCCGGGGCCGCTCCAATCTGTTCGGCCCGGTCACCCTAAATCCAAGAGGCAGAGCGAGATGCCCACTTCCGCGCCCCCGGCCCGAGACGACTCCGCCGAGACCGCCGCGTTCGACGCCCGCATTGACGCGGGTGAGACGATCGAGCCCAAGGACTGGATGCCGGAGCGGTACCGCCACCAGCTGGTGCGCATGATGTCGCAACACGCCCACTCGGAAATAGTGGGCATGCTGCCCGAGGGCAACTGGATCACCCGCGCGCCCTCGCTGCGGCGCAAGCTGTGCCTGCTCGCCAAGGTCCAGGACGAGGCGGGCCACGGTCTCTACATCTATTGCGCCACCGAGACGCTGGGCGTGGCCCGCGCCGAGCTGAACGACCAGCTCCTGAGCGGCAAGGCGAAGTATTCCAGCATCTTCAACTACCCGACCCTGGCGTGGGCCGATATCGGGGTCATCGGGTGGTTCGTCGATGGGGCGGCGATCGTGAACCAGACGGTGCTGGCGAAGGCCTCGTACGGGCCGTACGCGCGGGCGATGGTCCGCATCTGCAAGGAAGAGAACTTCCACAAGCGGCAGGGCTACGAGATCGTCGCCACGCTGGCCAGCGGCACGCCCGCCCAGCGCGCCATGGTGCAGGACGCGGTGAACCGGTGGTGGTGGCCGACGCTGATGATGTTCGGCCCCAGCGACGCCAACTCCCCCAACAGCGCGGACCTGCTCCGCTGGCGGGTGAAGCGCTTCAGCAACGACGAGCTGCGGCAGCGGTTCGTCGATCTGACCGTCGCTCAGGCACAGGCGGTGAAGCTCACGTTGCCCGATCCCAAGCTCCGCTACAACGCCGAGACCAAGCACTGGGAGTTCGGCGAGATCGACTGGGCGGAGTTCAAGCAGGTCATCAGCGGGAACGGCCCGTGCAA
>DATBQV010000283.1:0-11182 GCA_036560625.1 Gemmatimonadales bacterium | reverse complement strand
CAGCAGCACATTCACCGCCAACCGCCACAATTGGGGAGTTTACGGCCAGGCGACGGCACAGCCGGACCCGCGCCTCCAGCTGATTGCCGGCGGGAGAGTGGACGACAACCAGCGATTCGGGACGTTCTGGACCTACCGCGTGGCCGCGCTGGGGTTCGTCACCCCGTCAACCAGACTCCGCGCATCGGCGGGCAAGGGATTCAAGGAGCCGGCCTTCTTCGACACGTTCTCGACCAGCCCGTTCGCCAAGGGGAACCCGAACCTGCGCCCGGAGCGGTCCACGAGCTTCGAGGCCGGGGTGGAGCAGGACCTGGTGCGGGGCTATGCCACGCTCTCGGTCACCGGCTTCACCCAGAAGTTCCGGGATCTCATCCAGTACTCGGCCGCGCCGCCCACCCCCAACGGTCCGAACTACTTCAATATCGCGGCCGCGAACTCGTCAGGCATCGAGGCGGGCGCCACGCTCCGGCATCTGGGACCGATCGAGGCGGGCGCGTACTACACCTGGGTGCACACGAACGTGACCGACGCCGGCTTCGACAGCGGGGCTGACGCGGAGTTCGTCGCACGGCAACGGCTCATTCGGCGCCCGACCAACACGCTGACGCTGCGGGCCACCGCGCGGCCGATCGCGCGAGTACAATTCGGGTCCGTGCTGACGTACGTAGGAAGCAGAGATGATCTCCTCTTCAGCGACATTGCCACCACCCGCCTGACGCTGCCGAGCTATACGACCGTCGATCTCTCGAGCCGCATCATCCTGGTGCCCGAGCGCCATGGCATGCCGGGCTTCGCGGCCCAGGTTCGGGTGGAGAACCTCTTCGACAAGGAGTATCAACAGGTGGCCGGGTACCTTTCGCGCGGGCGGACGCTGCTCGTGGGGATCTCGTCCCAGGTGCGCTGAGGTGGGGCAACCTCGGATCTTGCTCTCCTGGAGCGGCGGGAAGGATGCGGCCTGGGCGCTGCACACGCTTCGGGAGACGGCTGTCGGTGAGATCGTCGGCCTCATGTCCGCCGTGGTGCCGGCGTTCGACCGCATCTCGATGCACGGCGTCCGAACCCTGCTGGTTCGGGCGCAAGCACGCGCCACGGATCTCCCGCTGCTGGAGGTCCCGTTGCCCTGGCCGTGCTCCAATGAACGGTACGAGGCGGAGTTTCTCGCGGCGCTCGCGGTTGCGCGACGGCAATGGGGCGTTACCCACGTCGGGTTTGGTGATCTTTTTCTCGAAGACGTTCGAGGCTATCGCGAGCGCCTGCTTGACGGCACCGGGGTCGCGCCGCTGTTTCCGCTTTGGGGCCTCCCCACCGACGCGCTCCTCCACACCATGCTGGCCGGCGGGCTTCGGGCCCGGATCGTCTGCCTGGACCCGGCGCGGCTGGACCGCAGCTTCGCCGGGCGCGACCTGGCCTCGGCGGCGGCCGAGCTGCCGGCCGGGGTCGATCCCTGCGGTGAGCGCGGCGAGTTCCACACCTTCGTGACCGACGGACCGATGCTGTCGGGCTCCGTGCCGGTCGAATCGGGCGAGGTCGTGGAGCGTGATGGGTTCGTGTACGCCGACCTGCTGCCTGCCGCGGCTCATGTGTGACCCGACCGCCACACCTACGCCCTGTCGAGGCACGTGCCGCCTGGGCGCGGACGGCCTGTGCGACGGCTGCGGCCGGACCATCCACGAGATTGCGTCCTGGGTGGGGCTGACGCTGGAAACGCGACGGCGGGTGATGGAACGAGTGCGGGACTGGACAGCGCGGGAGGCTGGGCCCGGCGCCTAGGCCGGCTGCGGGCCCCGGGCGAGCGACGAATCAGCCGCGCGCGCCACTTCGCCCGGCCGCAGCGGCACGACCTGAGGCGACCCGTCCAACCACGCGGTAACGGCGACCGGCCAGCCGAACACCTCCGTCAGGATTTCCCGGCGGAGCACCTCGGCCGGCGCACCGTCCACGACGACCTTCCCTTCATTCAAGAGCACAATCCGGTCGGCAAAGCGCGCCGCCAGATTGAGCTCGTGCGTCACCACGAGTCCCGCCAGGCCGTCGGCGACGAGCGCGCGTATCAGCTCGAACAGCTCCATTTCATGGCGGACGTCGAGGGACGCGGTCGGCTCGTCGAGGACGAGGATCCGCGGCTGCTGCGCCAGCGCGCGGGCGAGCCGCACCCGCTGCCATTCGCCGCCGGAGAGCGTGTCGACCCGGCGCTCGGCCAGCGGCTCGATGTCGCAGCGGCGCAGGGCCCGGAGGGTGGCCTCCCGGTCGTGGAAACCGATCGGCGCGAGCGGCCCGAGGTGAGCATACCGCCCGAGCATGACCGTCTGCCACACCGTAATGGGAAAGACGACCTCCTCCCGCTGCGCCACCACCCCGACGACCTTGGCGAGCGAGCCCCGGCGCCAGCCACCCACGGGCTTTCCGTCGAGCACCGCGGACCCGCCGTCGAGCGCCACCAGTCCGAGGAGCGCGTTGACGAGGGTCGTCTTGCCGCTGCCATTGGGCCCCGTAACCGCGACCAGTCGCCCGGGCTCGACCCTCAGGCTCACGCCGTCGAGCACCCGGCGTGGGACGCCGGGATACCGAACCGAGAGATCACGGGCGGCGAGGATCACGTGTAGTTGCGCCGGAGCAGGATCGCGAACAGCGGAACGCCGACGATGGCCGTGACCGCCCCGACCGGCAGCTCGAGCGGCCGGACGATGGTGCGCGCCAGACCGTCGGCCAGGACCAGAAAAGCCCCGCCCAGGAAGAAGACGATCGGCAGCAGCTCGCGGTGCATGGGAGTCCAGATCCGGCGAACGGCGTGCGGCACGACGAGGCCCACAAACCCCACCATCCCGCACACCGCGACGCTGGCGGCGGTGAGCAGCGACGTCGCGATGTAGACCATGCGCTTGCTTCGCTCGACGTCCGCGCCCAGATGCTTGGCGCTCTCTTCGCCCAGCGCGAGCAGATCGAGCGCCCGCCCACTCAGGAGCAGCACCAGGAGCGGCAGCGCGGCATAGGCCGCGAAGACCACGAGGGCGCTCCAGGACGCGGCCCCGAAGCCTCCCAGCAACCAGAGGAAAGCCCGCTTCAGCTCGGCGGCTTCAGTGAGCGAGGCGACCGTGGTCATGATGGCACCGGCGAAGGAGCCCACGACGACGCCCGCCAGGAGCAGCACGCGCGGGTCGAGCCTGCGGCCGCTGACCACGCTGAGGCGATAGACCAGCGCGATGGCGCCGGCCGCACCGGCGAAGGCGGCGGCCGGCACGGCCCATGGCCAGCCCGGGTTGATGGCGATCGCCACTACGGCTCCGAGGCCTGCGCCGCCCGACAAGCCCAGGAGATAGGGGTCCGCGAGCGGGTTCCGGAGCAGCGCCTGCAGCGACGCGCCCACGACGCTGAGGCTGCCGCCCACGAGAAACGCGAGCAGGATCCGCGGCAGCCGGAGGTCCCGCACGATCGCCGCCGAGTCCGAGTACGGGTGGACGAGGCCATCCCAGATGTCCAGAGGCGACAAGGTCACCGGCCCCGCCAGCAACCCGATCACCAGGCTCAGCGGGACCAGCAGGAGTAGACCAAGGGCCGCCCGTTTCATCGCGTCGCCTCGACCAGCTCGTCATGCAGCGTTCGGATTGCGTCCGGAGCGCGGGGACTCGGCCGGCTGAATTCGGAGCCGTCCGCGTGCACGAAGCGCCGTTCACGCACGGCGCGAACCGCCTGCCACTCCGGCCGGTCGGCGAACGGGGGCGGCTCCTTGCCGAGCACGAGGATCACGTCGGGATTACGGGCGGCCACGGCCTCGATGCTCACGGGAGCGGATGACGTCCGGACATCGGCGAACAGATTCTCGCCGCCGGCGCGCTCGATCAGCTCGGTGAGAAAGCTGCCCCGGCCAACCGTCATGGGCGGCTGATCCCAGACCAGCAGAAAAACGGTCGGCCGGTGGGCGGCTGGAGTCGCGGTTGCCGGGTCGAGGGCCGCGGTGAAGGCACCGGCGAGCGAATCGGCGGATGCCTCGTGGCCGGTCAGCCGGCCGAAGACGCGGGCCAGTCGGGGAACGTCGCTGAGGGAATCGGTCCGGAAGCGCAGCGCGGGAATCCCCAGGTCGCGCAGGCGGCGCACGGCATCCGCATTCTGGCCCGACGTGTAAAGGACGACCAGATCGGGCTTCCGGGCAACGATCGCCTCGAGATTCGGGTTGATCCCGTCGCCCAGGCTCGGCACCGCCTTCGCCTCCGGTGGATAGTCGCACCAGGCCGTGCGTCCGATCACGCTCGCGCCGGCGCCAATGGCGAAGAGCAGCTCGGTGGCCGCGGGGTTGAGCGACACGATCCGGTGCGCCGGCAGCACCACGCTCACGCTGTCGCCGGTGTCGTCGGCCACGCTGACGCCCGCCAGCGGTCGAGGGGCCGGCCGGCAGCCGACGACGAGGATCGCGATGCCGGCCCACACGAGCCATCTCATGGGCCGCACGTCATGCCCTCCCCGATCGGGCCGCTCGGAGGGCCTCGAGGCGCGTCATCAATTCCGCCCGCTCCGCGCGATACCGACTCCACTCGACCGGTTCCGTCTCTGATTCCCGGCCGACGAATCGCGCATCCAATTGTGCGGCACGCTCGAGCATCACGTCGACGTCGACCCCCTCCCAAGACGCCGGTCGAGACCCGCCGGGCGGGCGCAGGGCACGGACCGCCGCCAGCGCGAGCCCGGCCGCGAGCCCGCCAACCAGCGCGCGCAGCGCCCAGGGCGGAGCGCGGAACGGTCCGGCCAACTCGATTCTGACCGTGGAACCGGCAGGGACCTGCCCCATCCAACGGCGATATGTCCGGCCCTGGATGACCTCGGTGTCGGCCGGGGCCAGCGCCCCACCGGTCACCCTGGCTGAGGGATCCGTCACCAGCACGTTCACAAAGCCGGCGCTGGTCTCGAAGGGCAGCGTCATGGTCCGGACCGCCGCCGGCAGGTCGTACTGGAGGATGAGCTGTTTCTCACCCGGGGCGATGGGAGCGAGCAGCAGGACCCGGTCGCCTTCGCGACGGAGCGCCTCGGGCGACACGTCGCCCTCGCCGGGTTCGAGCCCGAAGGTGCCGGCGGGGAGCGGAGCGGACCAGGCGGGATGGACGGTATCGGGCGCCACCAGCGTGCGATCGCCGCGATTCTGCAGGACGATGAGATCGAGCACGCCGCGGTTGCCGTCCTGGCCCGGATCAGCCACCACGATGTGTCGAGCCGCCAGCTCGATCGGCACCCGGCTCGACGTATCCGACACGAGGATGCGGAGCGCCGTATCGGGACGGGTGGGGTCGAGGTGGACGGCGGGCGAGAAGTACTCGATCCCGGCGTAGCGCGAGCTGGTGAGGTAGACGGCCGTCGTGTCGGCTTTGAACCGGAAGCGGAAGGCGCCGCGCTGGTCGGTGATCACGGAGTCAACCGGGCCCTGCACGCCCCGCCCCACCCGGTGGAGCAGCACGCGGGCGCCGGCGGCGGGGAGCGAATCCGCGCCGGTGCGTATGACCCGGCCCGCGGCGACGCTCTGGCCGGCCGCGAGCGAGG
Source organism: Gemmatimonadales bacterium (assembly GCA_036560625.1). Taxonomy (GTDB): domain Bacteria; phylum Gemmatimonadota; class Gemmatimonadetes; order Gemmatimonadales; family GWC2-71-9; genus DASQPE01. Next base: position 5,659 of record DATBQV010000283.1, on the reverse strand, counting down.
GGACAGCGGGGACTACGATGAGCAGGAGACGGAGGCGGGCGCAGCTCACCCTACGGGTTGAACTTCCCGAAGTCCTGCGGATCCATCCGCTCGAGGTACTCCTTGAGCTTGTCGGCCTCGAGGCTCGGGTCGGGCGCGGGCTCGTCGGTCTCGACACCGGACTGATCGAGCAGATGGTCGCTGGTGAAGATGGGTGCCCGGAGGCGCAGGGCGAGCGCGATGCTGTCGGAGGGTCGGGCGTCGACCTGGAAAACGTGGTCGTCGCGCCGGATCAGGAGCTCGGCGAAGTAGGTGTTTTCCTTCACCGCGCTGATGACGACGCGGCGCAGATCGCCACCCAGCCCGACGATGACCTGCTTGAGCAGGTCGTGCGTGAGCGGACGCTGCGCCTTCATGCCCTGGAGCTCCATGGCAATGGCGCTCGCCTCCGCGGGCCCGATCCAGATCGGGAGCACGCGGGAGCCCTCTTTCTCGCGGAGAATGACTACCGGGGTGTTCGTGGTCCGATCCAACCCCAGGTGCGCCACGGTGACTTCAATCATGCTCGAGTCGCGGGTGTCAGCGCACCGCCGAGAGGAGGGCCTTGACGCGATCGGTCTGTTCCCAGGTGAACAGCTGCACCGTTCGGCCGTTGTACTTGGCCGCGCGCGGCCGGCGGCCGAAGTGCCCGTACGAGGCCGTCGGACCGAAAATTGGACGCTTCAGCTTGAGGGTGTCAATGATGCCGCGAGGCGTCAGGTCGAAGACCTCGCGCACAACCTGCTCGAGGCGGCGATCGGGGAGCGCTCCGGTACCAAAGGTATCGACCATTACCGAGACCGGCTCCGCCACACCGATGGCGTAGGCCACCTGCACTTCGCAACGGCGGGCGAGCTTGGCCTCGACGATGTTCTTGGCGACCCAGCGAGCCGCGTACGCCGCCGAGCGATCGACCTTGGACGGGTCCTTGCCGCTGAAGGCGCCGCCGCCGTGCCGCGCCATGCCGCCGTAGGTATCCACGATGATCTTGCGGCCGGTGAGTCCCGCGTCGCCATGCGGGCCGCCGATGACGAAGCGACCGGTGGGGTTGATCAGGAACTTGACGCGTCCATGGTCGAACCCGGCCGCCGCCAGCACGGGCCGGATGACTTCGTCGATCACGGTCTGACGGATGGTCCCGTTGCTGAGGGTCCGCCGGCCGTACCGCTCCGCGTGTTGGGTGGAGACCACGACCGTCTTGACGGCTACCGGCCGGTCGCCTTCGTACTCGACCGAGACCTGTGATTTCCCGTCGGGCCGCAGCCAATCGATCTGCTGCAGGCCGTCGAGGCCTTTCCGCACCTTGGCCAGCCGCTCGGTGATGCGGTGCGCCAGGAGAATCGGCACCGGCATTCGCTCGCGGGTCTCCGACGTGGCGTAGCCGAACATCATTCCCTGGTCACCGGCACCCTGCTCCCGATTGGAGCCCTCGTCCACCCCGCGCGCGATATCGGGCGACTGGCGGTCGATCGACGCGAGAACCGCGCAGGTACGGCAATCGAATCCGTAGGACGCATCCGTGTATCCGATGGCCTCAACGGTGCTCCGCACGACATCCGGAATGTGGACGTAGGTCTTGGTGCTGATCTCGCCCGCCACGACGGCCATGCCGGTCGTTACCAGCGTCTCGCACGCCACGCGCCCGGCAGAATCCCGCGAGAGAATAGCGTCGAGCACGGCGTCGGATATCTGGTCGGCGACCTTGTCCGGATGGCCTTCGGTGACCGATTCGGACGTGAACACATGCCGTTTGGAGAGTGCCATGGGGTGCGTCGGAAGGTTGGAGAGGTGTGCCTACGGCAGCCCGGAGCCGGGAGGCAAGCTAGCCACCCGTGCGCGGCCCGGCAACGCCGCTTGGGGGTCCAGCAGACGGAGATCGACATACGCACCCACCGCCCTACGAAGCGCGTCGAGCACCACATCGGCGGTCGGGGCGTCGAGCGCTTCCTCCGCCGCTTGGCGCGCGGCGGCCTCGGGCACCGAGCGGATGACCCATTTCACCAACGGCAAGGCGGGAGGCGCCACACTCAGTCGCCGGTAGCCCAGGCCGATGAGCAGGACGATCGAGAGCGCCTCGGACGCCATCTCGCCGCACACGCTGACCGGCAGGCCCGCGGCCGTGCCAACGTCCAGAATCCGTTTGAGCTGTCGCACGATCGCCGGATGGTGCGGGGTGAACCGCTCGGCCAGGCGCGCGTTGCCGCGGTCCACCGCCAGCGTGTACTGAGTGAGATCGTTGGTGCCGACGCTGAAGAAGGCACTCACCTCGGCCAGCTTGTCGGCAATGACCACCGCCGCCGGCGTCTCGATCATCACGCCGACAGGCACCGTTGTCGCCGTCCGCATCCCTTCCTTCCGGAGCGACTCCGCTTCCTCCGCCATCAGCGCCCTGGCCTCGAGAACCTCTTCGACCCGGGTAACGAGCGGGAGCATGAGCTGGATGTCGCGATCCACGGCGGCGCGGAGAATCGCGCGGAGCTGCACCCGGAACACCTCGGGCTGATCGAGACACACGCGGATCGATCGCCAGCCGAGGAAGGGATTGGCCTCCTGCGGCGCCTGAAACGCCGCGGGGAACTTGTCGCCGCCCAGGTCGAACGACCGGAGGATGACCGTTTGCTCCGGGAAGGCCGACGCGACCCGCCGGAAGTAGTCGGTCTGCTCGTCCTCCGTGGGAAGGCTGGTGCGCCCGGTGAGCAGGAATTCGGTCCGCAGCAGGCCCACGCCCTCGGCCCCGAAGCGAACCGCGGCTTCGATCTCCTCGGGGAGGTCCACGTTCCCCATCAGGAGGATCGGGGTGCCCTCGAGGGTGGCGGCCGCCTCTCCGGTGACGGTCTCCAGCTCAAGCTCGAGCCGGCGGCGGCGGCTTACCTGCACCTTCGCGTCTTCCAGCTCGGCGAACGTCGGCTCGATGACCACGGTGCCGCCCTGGCCATCGATCAGCAGCGTGCGGCCATCCGGAATCGAGGCCAGTGCGCCTACGACCCCCATTACGGCCGGTATCCCGAGCGAGTGGGCCAGGATGGCCGCGTGAGACGTGCGCGTGCCCTCCTCGCTCACGAGTCCCACGACGTGATCCCGGTCGAGCTGGACGGTCAGGCCGGGTGACAGCTCGTGTGCCACGACGACCACCTGCTCGTCGGGCGCGATGCTCCACAGCTCGTCCAGCTTGTGACCGAGCAACCGGTGCAGCATGCGCATCTGGATGGCGTGCAGGTCGGCCAGCCGCTCCCGAAGCCGGGCGCTCGCCGAGTTGGACCAGAGATTCCGGACTTCGAGCGCCTTGAACTCGTACGCGGTTTCCGCGCTCAAGGCGTTGTTGCGGATCAGCTGCTCGACGGCCTGGAGGAAGTACTGGTCCTTTGCCATTTCGATCTGGGCGTCGAAGATCCGCGACTCCTCAGGCCCGGCCCGCTCATACACACGCTGGCCCAGCTCGCGGAGCGAGGCCACGACCACCTCCACGGCGTCGTGGAGCCGGCGCACTTCCTCCTCCACTTGTGCCGGGGGCACGGCGCGGTTGGGCACGTCGGGGAAGTCGAGCCGCATCACCAGCGCCGGCCCGAAGGCTACGCCCGGTGAGACGCCGACGCCGCGAAGTACATGTGGACCCGCCATGTCACATCTCCCCGAAACCGCTTGCCACGAGGTCCATCAGCGCCTGCACCGCCTGCTCGGCGTCGTCGCCGCTGGCCCTGATCGTAATGCTGCTCCCGCACTCGGCCGCGAGCATCATGACGCCCATGATGCTCTTGCCGTTCACCTCCACCTCGTCCTTGAGGACGGCGATCTCCGCCGCGAACGTGCTCGCGAGGCGCACCATCTGCGCCGCCGGCCGGGCGTGGAGACCGAGCGGATTGACGATCGTCGCCTCCCGCTCGATGGTGGGGGCCGTCACCGCGTGACCAGACGAAAGAGCAGCGTCACCAGGACCGCGGCCAGCGCGAACCGACTGCCCGTCATCCGGGCCCCGAAGAGGCGCCCCGCCGCGACGCCGGCGGCCACGACCAGCCCGACGGAAAAGCCGCTCAGGAGTCCGAACGGTCGCAGGTACCACGTCGCCACGAGCGGCAACGCGAAGCCGACCAGCAGCCCCGCCGCGTTGCCCACGAGCGGCACCGCCTTGGGGATCCACGAGGCCCCGATCGCCCGGCCGACCGCCATCCCCGAAGCGAGCCCGGTGCGGAGGGCCCAGACCGCCGTCCAGACCCGGACCAGGTTGTACGCCACCAGGAACGCCACGATGGCTCGGCCGGCGGCGCCCAGCACGAGCGCCGCGAGTGTCGCGCCCACGAGGCCCGGCAGCAGACCGGCCCAGAAGAGCTGGTCCCCCAGAGCGCCGAGTGGGCTGCAAAGGGCCGACCTGAGCCGCACGACCTGCGTCCCCGGCTCGGCATCGTACTCCGCCCGCACGGTCGCCCCGAGGGCGAGCCCGGCGAGGTTCGGATTGCAGTTGAAGAACTCCGCCGAGCGGACCACGGCCTCGGAGTGGCGCACGGGGTCCGCGATCTTGAGATCCTCGAGCAGCGGCTCCGCCGCGTAGCCGAGTCCTACGCCGAGCATCCGCTCGTAGTTCCAGACTCCCTGCACCGCGAAGAGCCGGAGGAGCGCGCGCCCTCGGCCGTTCATCTGAGCACCGCCAGAGCGAAGCCCAGGACCAGGCCCGCCGCGAGCCACCGCCGGCGGCGACTCCGACCCGCGCCCCGGAGCGCGCCGCCGAGCGCCGCGGCGAGTCCGGCGCCCACCAGCACCAGCGTGAGCGCGATGGCCGTGCGCCGGTCGAGCACGAGCACGCGAGCCGCGGCCCAGGCCGCGAGCAGTCCGACCGCCGTCAGCAGCGCGCTGCGCAGCGTGTCCCGCGCGATCCCGCCGTACTGCAGCCGGCGAATGGCGGCGCTCTCGCCCGCCGCGAGCGCGGCGGTGTGGCGCTGGACCGCCTCCGCGTTGCGCCGCCGGAGCTGTTGCAGGCTCCAGCCGCCCACGACGGAGACGAGGAGCCCCACCGTTCCCGCGAGGCCGAGGCTCAACTCCCACGGCGATCCCGCCGCCACGGCGGCGGCCGCGACCGTCGCGGGCCCGTAGTCGGGGTAGCGGGCCGCGCCGATCGGGAGCACGTCGAGCGCGAACAATTCGAGCAGCACCCCGACGCGGAAGCCGGCGGCCGGATCGCCGAGCAGCATGCCCGCGACGGCTCCGGCCACGACCGGCCGGGCGATCATCGACTGGGCCACGCTCACCAGGTCGAGCCCGACCAGGGTGCCCCAGGCGAGCAGTGCCGCGAGGACGAACGGGTCCGTCACTCCAGGTTCCGGAGCGGCACCGCCGCCGCGCTCGGGACGTCCTGCGCCGTGATGCGCGCGCCGCCCGCTTCCAGCTCACGCAGGCGCGCCAGCTCGTCGTCCGTCAGATAGAGGTAAGGCAGCCGTTGCCTCCTGCCGGGCTGGTGGTGCAGCCCACCGAGGTTGATCGCCTTCACCACCGATCCATCGGCGGCGAACAACCGGGCCATGGTGGCGATGTCGCCGGTGAGCAACAGACTCCGGCGCGGCGCGGCCTGCCACTCGCCCAACACCGGCGCGGCCTCCGCCACCGTGGCGAAGCGCAGCTCGATCTCCGGGGGCACCGCCATGCGGTAGAGGTC